>CBQZLL010000065.1:0-12934 GCA_967749945.1 uncultured Frankiaceae bacterium | reverse complement strand
GCCGTACGCCATGACGAGAACGCCGACGCTCACCTGGCGTACTCCTCGTGGACCAGCGCGACGACCGTCCTCAGGACGTCGGGGTCGGTCTCGGGGAGGACGCCGTGGCCGAGGTTGAAGACGTGCCCTTCGACCTCGCGGCCACGCCACAGCACGTCGCGCGCGCGCTCGGCGACGACCTCCCACGGCGCGAGGCAGACCGCTGGGTCGAGGTTGCCCTGGACCGCCCGGCCCCGCCCGACCCGGCGGGCACCCGCGTCGAGCGGGACGTGGCTGTCGATCCCGACGACGTCCGCGCCGGCGTCGCCCATCAGGTGCAGCAGCTCGCCCGTGCCGACGCCGAAGTGGATGCGCGGCACGCCGAGGTCGGCTAGGCCCGCGAAGATCCGCCGCGACGCGGGCAGGACGTACGTCGCATAGTCCGCCGCCGACAGCGCCCCCGCCCACGAGTCGAAGAGCTGCACCGCCGACGCCCCGGCCTGCACCTGCGCGCGCAACGACGCGAGCGCGATGTCGGCGAGCCGCTCGGTGAGCGCGGCCCACGCCATCGGGTCCGCGTACATGAACGCCTTCGTCCGGGCGTGCGTCTTCGACGGCCCGCCCTCGACCAGGTACGACGCCAGCGTGAACGGCGCGCCCGCGAACCCGATCAGCGGTACGTCGAGCTCCTTGACGAGCAGCCGCACCGCCTCGGCGACGTACGGCACGTCCTCGTCCGGCTCCAGCGGCCGCAGCCGCGCGAGGTCGCTCGGTCCGCGGAACGGCTGCTCGACGACGGGCCCCACGCCCGCCTTGATGTCGAGCCCGACGCCGACCGCCCGCAACGGCAGCACGATGTCGCTGAACAGGATCGCCGCGTCCACGCCGTACCGGCGGACCGGCTGCAGCGTGATCTCGGTGACCAGGTCGGGCCGCATGCAGGACTCGAGCATGGGCACGCCACGGCGTACCTCGCGGTACTCCGGCAGCGCCCGCCCGGCCTGGCGCATGAACCAGACCGGCGTGTACGGCACTGGCTCCCGCCGGCAGGCGCGCAGGAACGCCGAGTCGGCGAGGCGGGGTGAGGTCACGACGCCCGATCCTCTCACCCGGGACGTCACCCCGCAGCGAGGCAGACGACGCCGCCCAACGCGACGACGACCCCGCCGAGCTGGATGCCGCGCAGCCGCTCCCCGTACACGACGTACGCGAGCACGACCGTGACGACCGAGTACAGCGAGGCGAGCACCGCGACGACGGCAACGAGACCGCGCGTCGAGGCGTACGCGTACAGGCCGAGGGCGCTCACGTTGAGCAGCCCGATGCCGGTGACTCCGGCCGCGTCCTGGCGCGGCAGTCTCGGGCCGGGTGGCGAGCGGGCGAGGACGTACGCCGTGACGCCGACCAGCGACGTCACCATCAACGCCGCCGTCGTCATCGCCCAGCGGTCCTCGCCACCGCGCGGGATGAGCGACAGCGCGCCGCCGAATCCGCACGCCGCGAGCACGGCGTACGCCACGGCCTTGCGCTGGTCGCCGAGGGCGCGTAGCTCGGGCCCGGAGGCCAGCACCACCCCCAGCGTCGCGAGCACGATCCCCGCGATCTGCAGCCCGGACGGCCGCTCGCCGAGGGCCAGCCCCACCACGACGGGCGCGACGAGCCCGGTCCCCGCGATCGGCGCGACGACGCTCATCGTCCCGACCGCGAGCGCCCGGTAGAAGAACGCGCCCGCCACCGTCCCGAACGCGCTCGCCCCGACCCCCCACCAGAGGTACGCCCCAGGCGCCCGCCACCCGCCGACGGGAAGGACGACCCCGATCGCGACGACGCTGGCGACGGAGGACCCGAGCATGACGTACGCCGTGTGCAGGCGCCGCGAGTAGGCCCCGCCGAGGAAGTCGGCGAAGCCCCAGAGGATGCTCGCCAGCAGGGCGAGCGCGGCAGCCATGGCGCGGAGCCTACGGAGGGGGTGCGACAGAACATTTCCCGGCGCGCCGAGCGGTGCGCCGCGGGCGGGACGGACCTACGCTCCAGGGCATGGGCGGTGAGCCGGAGGAGGCACCCGACGCGTTCCGCCGCGCCGTCGCGAGCCTGCGTGCCGCCGAGGTCGACCCGGCGGTGACGTTGCGCGAGACGGCCGCGCCGTCGCGGCTCGCGCCGTACGCGTTCGCCCTCGTCGCCGAGGTCCTGCACGGCGACGACGAGCTGTCGAGCGGGCGCTTCATCGTCCTGCACGACCCCGACGGCCAGGACGCGTGGAGCGGCGACACCCGCGTCGTGGCGTTCGGGACGGCGGCGGTCGAGGAGGAGATCGGCCGCGACCCGCTGCTCCCCGAGGTCGGCTGGGCCTGGCTGCTCGACGCGCTCAAGACGCACGACGCGGCGTACGCCGCCGAGGGCGGCACCGTGACGAGCACCACGTCCGCGCGGTTCGGCGCGATGGCGGGCGAGCCCGGCGGGTGCGACCTGGAGATCCGCTGCTCCTGGACGCCGGGCGACGACGACCTGGCCAAGCACCTCGCCGCGTTCTGCGACGTGTTGTGCTCGATGGCGGGCCTGCCGCCGGCCGTTCCCGGCGTCGCGCGGCTGCCGCTACGCCGCGGCGCGAGCGGGTAGCGCAGGCGCCGCGGGCGCACACCGTTGTGTGCGGGATCCGGCTGCCTAGAGCCGTCAAATCCCGCACACAACGCAGGGCAGCGGCGTCAGACCGCCGCGCGTTCGGGCAGCGGGCTGGGGCGGGCACCGGGCGTGACCGGGCGCGGGAGCCGGAGCTGCAGGACGGTTCCCGCGGCCGGCATCGACGAGATCTCCAACGAACCACCGGCCAGCCGCGCGCGTTCGCGGAGCAGGCCGAGGCCGACGTGACGGCCCTTCTCGGGCCGTACCTGGTCGGGGTCGAACCCCGGGCCCGCGTCGGAGACGGTGGCCACGATCTCGTCCTCGTCGACGACGAGCGCGGCCTGCGCCCAGTCCACGTCGGCGTGCTTCACGACGTTGAGCAGCGCCTCCTGGAAGAACCGGTACACCGTGATCGCCGACACCAGCGGCAACGGATGGGCGGTCGTCGGCCAGGTGACCTCGACGGTCATGCCGTAGCGCTGTTCGAGGTCGGCGCGCAGGTGACCGATCGCGGCGGCCAGGTCCCCTTCGCGCAACGCCGGCGGGCGGGTGCGCGCCATGACCGCGCGGACCTGCTCCTCGGCGTCCTCGAGGAACTCTTCGGCCGAACGCACGTTCTCCGGCTCGCCGAGCGCGAGGTGCACGCGGGCCATGCCGAGCGACTGCGCGACGGTGTCGTGCAGCTCGGCGGCGAGCTGGCCGCGCGCGCCTTCCTCCGCGGCCACCAGACCCGACAGCAGCTCGAACATCCCGGCGCTCGCGTTGTCCGCCGTGCGCCGGTGCTGCTCGGCGAGCTCGTCGGCGACCTTGGTACGCAACGTCAGCGCGTCGAGCGTGCGCGCCAGCTCGGCGAGCTCGGCGAAGCCGTTGCCGACGAGCCAGCGGTCGAGCGACCCGTCGGTCGGCTCGTGCAGCCGCCGGGTCGCGACCGACCGGAGGTCGCGCAACGACGCCGCGAGCTTGTCCGCGAGGACGGCCGCGATGCCGGCCGCGAGTGCGGTCGCGCCGGCGGCCGCGCCGGCCACCGGACCGAGCAGCGTCGTGTTGCCGCTCGCGGTGAGCACCGCGGAGGCGACCGCGACGATGCCCGCGCCGCAGCCACCGACGACGAGGGCCGCCGCGGCCGCGAGCGGCAACGGACGGCGGCTCACGGCAGCTCCACGAGGACGCCGGTCGTCGTCCACTCGGGCTCCGCGCGCGCCGGCTCGTCGAAGCCCTCGGCCGCGCGCAGGTCGCTGTCGGCCGCGAGCGCGATGGCACCGAGCAATGAGGCGACGGCGCGTTCGACTGCGTGCAGCTCGTCGACGATCTCGCCGACCTCGGCGGGTCCGGCCGGCATCGCCGCGAGCTGCGCGAGCCGCGACGCCGACTGGCGGAGCACGGAGAGGGACGGCGCGGTGTTCGCGCCGATGTCGCCGAGTGCCTTCGCGGCCTCGTCGGCCTGCTCGGCGCGATCGAGCGCCGCGTCGCGCGCGGCCGCGAGGTCCGCGACGGACAGCCACGACTCCGCCTGGCCCACGAGTACTTCGGCGAGGGTGACCTCGCGGCGGCCGAACCCGGCCGACCCGCGCGGGCGCCGCGCGTGGAGGAGCGCGAGCGGGCGTTCGCGATGGCCGAGGACCGCGGAGCAGAACGGCCGACCGTCGTCGTTCCCCGTCCGCACGCCGCCCGAGCCGAGCGCGCGGATGACCCACCGCTCGTCGAGGGCCGCGGACGAGACGCGCTCGCGCGAGGTCACGCCGTACTCGTCGCCGAGGTAGCGCACCGGACCGTCCGCGCCCATCAGGACCAGCTCGACGTCGGCGCCGCCGAACAGCCGCGCCGCCGCGGTGAGCACGACCCGCGCGGACGCCTCGATCGACTGGCCGGTCGCGCGTTCCTGACCGCGAGCCAACTCGGCGAACAGCCTTGCCTCCGCGGCGCGTCGCGTCTGCTGGTCGTACGACCACCAGAGCAGCGCCATCGGGACGAGCAGGCCGAGCAGGCCGAGCGGAGCGTTGAGGGTGAGCCACGCGGCGAGCAGGCCGACGGAGGTGTTGCCCGCGGTGTGCAACGCGGACATCGGTGCGCTCGCCCAGAGCAGGCCGCGCAACCGGCGGCCCGAGGTGATGGCGACCGCGCCGGCGACGAGCGCGTGGTTGAGCAGCCAGAACCAGCCCATGCCGGCGGACGCGCCGTACAGCCCGCCGCCGAGCCAGTGCGCGAACGCCGTCGCGAACCCGGTCGCCGCGGCGAACTGTGCGACGTTGAACCAGACCTTGAGCCGCGGCTGGCGGCGGACGAGCTGCGCGGCAAGGACGCCGACGACGACCGCGGCCACCGTCCATGCGCCCGGCGCGAACACGAGCGCGGCGCCGATCGCGCCGTCAGTGCAGGAGAACGACCAGCGCTGCCGCCCGAACGCGAGGTGCACCACCGCGAGCTCGGACATCGCGACCCCGGCCACCAGCGCGAACGGCGCCCACACCGCCGGGTGACCCCAGCCCGCGTAGACGCAGCCCGCGACGGCCAGCACGAAGCTGGCACCGCCGAGGACCGCGACGCGGCGCTGGGGGCTCATCAGCCGTCCTGCCCCCGGTTCGACCACGAGTTGGCGGACCACGAGTTGGCGGACCACGAGTTCGCCGACCACGAGTTGGCGGACCACGAGTTGGCGCTCCACGAATTGGCCGACCACGAGTTCGCCGACCACGAGTTCGCCGACCACGAGTTGGCGTCGAAGCCCCACTCACCCGAGGACGGGGTCGGCGCGCCGGCCGGGTCGGTGCCGGCCACGACCCGGTGCGCGCTGCGGACCAGACCCTCGCCGGCCGCACCGCGGTGCAACGGCCTGGCCGCCGCGCGCAACGACGCCTTGACGTCGACCGCCGAAGCGTTCGGGAAGTCCTGGAGGAACAGCGCTGCCGCACCCGCCACCTGCGCCGTCGCCTCGCTCGTGCCCGACCCGCGCCACAACAGGGCGGTACGCCGCGCGTCCGGGTTGCTCTGGGCGATGAACGAGGTCGGCGGCAGCACCGACAGCATGCCGACGCCGGCGCCGACGAGGTCCGGCTTCACCAGACCCGCGACGACCGCGCTGCCGCTGAACGACGCGACCGTGACGTTGCCGTCGCGCGTGTCGGCGGCGCCGACCGTGAGGACCTTGGGGTCGAACCCTGGGTCGCCGACCTCGCCGGGGACGTTGCCCGCGGAGACGACCATGGTGACGCCCGCGTCGCGGACGCGTTCGACCGCGTCGGTGAGCGGGTCGGCGCCGTAGCCCTGGCCGGGCCGCGCCCGGCTGAACGCGAATGCCGCCACGTCGACCGACGACGCGTGCCCCGCGACCCAGTCGAGCCCGGCGACGACCTTCGATAGCGAGGTCGTGCCGGTCGCGTCGGCGACCTTGACGCTGAGGACCGTCGCGCCGGGCGCGACGCCGAGGCCGCGGTTGCCCGTGCCGTCGACCCGGCCGCCCGCGATGATCCCGGCCATGAACGTCCCGTGCCCGTAGCCGTCGGCCGATGTCGTGTCGCCCGAGGTGTCCACCGCGTCGACGAGCCGCCCCGACGACCGGGTCAGTGCCGGGGTGTCGGAGACACCGGTGTCGACGAGCGCGATGCGAACGCCGGCGCCGGCGCCCGCGCGACCTGCCTCGCCACCGACGCCCTCCCAGGGGAGGACCGAGCCGGGCTCGTCGTGGTCTGATCCGGTCGGCCGCAGCAACGCCTCGGGCGCGACGCCACGCACCCCCGGCACGCGAGCAAGTCGCGCCATCGCCGCCGGTGACCCGGTGACCGTCGCCATGCCGAGGTTCGGGTAGCGCGCGTCGACGTGCACGCCCGCGAGGGCCACCGGCGCGCAGCCGAAGGACACGACCGCCGTCACCGATGCCGCGGCGGGCGACGAGACGAGGCCGCCCGCCACGAGCACGCCGGCGAACAGGGACGACGCCCTGGATGTACGCGTCACGCGGGGTTCCCTTCCCGAGGGTCTCGTACGGATCTTCGGCACCGACGTGGTGGGACTTTCGCCGGAAGGGGTGGTTCTTTAGTCCGCGCCCCCGCGAGGCGTTGCTCCAGTTGGCGCAACGAATTGCTTCAGGGGCCGCCCTGACGAGCCGAAGCACTAAGGCATGGCCATGTCCGAACGTACGGAGGCAGCGGTGACGATTGCGACGGATCTCGCCGAGCGCGGCGCGCAGACGGGCTTCACGGCGATGGTCGTCGACGACCACCCGCTCATGCGCGAGTCGATGGTCGCGCGGCTGCGCGCCATGGGCGCCGCGGACGTCATCGAGGCGGCCAGCATCGCCGAGGCGCGTGCGCGCGCCGGCTCCGGTGCCCGCGACCTCTGCGTCCTCGACCTCGGCCTCCCCGACGGCTCGGGCCTCGAACTGCTCGCCGACCTCCGCGCCGCCGGCTGGGGGCGCCTCATCGTGCTGTCCGCCGCGGACGACCCGTACTCGGTGCGGTCCGCGTTCGTCGCGGGCGCCCAGGGCTACCTGCTCAAGTCCGCGTCCCCGCACGTCGTGACCGACGGCGTACGCCGGGTCCTCGACGGCGGCGTCTACGCCGACCCGTCTGTCGCGTCGTTGCTCGCGCAGGGGCTGCGGACCGGCCCAGTCGGCGACGGCGTCAACGACCTCTCGGGCCGTGAGGTCGAGGTCCTGCAGCTCGTCGCCGACGGCCAGTCGAACAAGCAGATCGGCGAATTGCTCGGCCTCTCCGCACTGACCGTGAAGAGCCACCTTGCCCGGATTGCCCGCAAGCTCGGGACGGGCGACCGCGCCGAGATGGTCGCGCTCGCGATGCGCGCGGGTGTGATCCGCTAGAGACGCGCTCTAACACCCGAGTCCTCTGAAAGCCCCCTCACCCGGGGTTATTCCGGCGTACCGTCGATGTGTGACGGATCTTGCGGCGGAGCCGGCGGGGTTGCCGGCCGAGGAGCCGGGGCTCCTCCCGCTGCTGGAACTGTCCGAGCCGGTCCCCGAGCCCATCGCCGACCCGGCCCGCCTCGCCGCTGCTGTCGACGCGCTCGCCGCCGCGACCGGCCCGGTCGCCATCGACGCCGAACGCGCATCCGGCTACCGCTACGGCCAGCGCTGCTACCTCGTCCAGCTCCGTCGCGCGGGCGCGGGCACGTACCTCCTCGACCCCCTCGGCTGCCCCGACCTGACCGGGCTCAACGCCGTGCTGGCCGACGCCGAGTGGATCCTGCATGCGGCCTCGCAGGACCTCCCGTGCCTCTCCGAGCTGGGGCTGAAGCCGCGGATGCTGTTCGACACCGAGCTGGCCGCGCGGCTCGTCGGGTACGAGCGCGTCGGCCTCGCCACCATGGTCGAACGCGTCCTCGGCCACCGCCTCGACAAAGGCGCGTCGTCCGCGGACTGGTCGCAGCGGCCGTTGCCGGCCGGATTGCTGTCGTACGCCGCGCTCGACGTCGAGGTCCTCGGCAAGCTCCGCGACCACCTCGTCGAGGTGCTCGACGACCAGGGCAAGACCGAGTGGGCGCGGCAGGAGTTCGCGGCGCTCGTCGACGCGCCGCCCGCGGTGCCGCGCGCCGATCCGTGGCGCCGTACGTCCGGCATCCACCGGCTCCGGACGCCGCGGCAGCTCGCGGGCGTCCGCGCCCTGTGGGAACGCCGCGACGAGATCGCCCGCACCCGCGACACTGCCCCGGGACGGATCCTGCCGGACGCCGCGATCGTCGACGCGGTGACCCGCTGGCCCAAGACGCCGGAGGAGCTGGCCGCGTTGCCGGTCTTCGGCGGGCGCGCGAACAAGCGGCGGCTCTCCATCTGGTTCGGCGCGCTGGAGGAGGCGGCCGCGCTACCCGCCGCGGAACTGCCCGCGTCCGCCGGGCCGAACGACGGCTCGCCTCCGCCCGCCCACCGCTGGGCCGAACGCGACCCGGTCGCCGCGGCGCGGCTCGCCGCCGCCCGTGGCGCCGTGACCGCGCTCGCGGCGAAGTACGCGCTGCCGGTCGAGAACCTCGTCGAGCCCGCCGCCGTGCGCCGGATCGCGTGGACCCCACCGGACGACATCACCGAGGCGACCATCGCGACAGCATTGCGCGCGCTCGGCGCCCGGGAGTGGCAGGTCGGTCTCGTCGCCGCGGCGCTCGCCACCGCGATGGCGTCGGCGGCCCCGCCGGAGGTTCCGGCGGAGGCCCCGGCGGAGTGACCGTCGCGCTCGTCCCCTGTTCCCCGGCGGTCGCCCGGGCGGTGCTCGCGGGCGACCTGTCCGGAGTCGACGCCGGGCGCGGCTGGCCGCACGCCGACACCGCCGACGCGCTACGCCCCTACGCCGAGCACGGCAGCGCCGAGGTGCCCGGGCCGTTCCTCGTCACGCTCGACGGCACGGTCATCGGCGACTGCGGCTGGTACGGCCCGCCGGGTGACGACGGCGAGGTCGAGATCGGCTACGGCCTCGCGGCGCCGTACCGCGGCCGGGGCCACGGCACCGCCGCAGTGCGGGCCCTCCTCGACTGGGTCGGCGCGCAGCCGGGCGTCACCTGCGTCGTCGCGGAGACCGACGCGACAAACGTCGCGTCCCGCCGTCTCCTCGAACGACTCGGCTTCGCGCTCGGCGAGGTCGCCGAGACGACCGTGCGGTACACGATTTGTCCTCAACGCACGAATTAGGTTACCCTAACCAAACCAGCCGCCGGGAAGGCCCGGCCCCCCGACCAGGAGCCACGACGACGCCGTGTTCGCCAACTACCTGATCGGCCTCCGCGAGGGCCTCGAAGCGTCGCTCGTCGTCGGCATCCTCGTCGCGTACCTCGTCCGCACCGGCCACCGCGACCGGCTCGCCCCCGTCTGGACCGGGGTCGGCGTCGCCGTGGGCTTGAGCCTCGGGGTCGGCGCGCTGCTGACCTTCACGAGCAACTCGCTGTCGTTCGAGGCGCAGGAGACGTTCGGCGGGGTCATGTCGCTCGTCGCGGTGGCGTTCGTCACCTGGATGGTCTTCTGGATGCGCCGGACCGCGCGGAGCATCAAGGGCGACCTCGAGGGCAAGCTGCACACGGCGCTGACGATGGGCACCCGGGCGCTCGTCGTCACGGCGTTCATCGCGGTCGGGCGCGAGGGGCTCGAGACGGCGGTGTTCCTCTGGAGCGCGGTACAGGCCGCCGCGCAGGACAACGGCTCGACCTCCGCGCCGGTCGCCGGCGCGACGCTCGGGCTCGTCACCGCGGTCGTCCTCGGCGTGCTGCTCTACCGGCGCGCGGTCCGGATCGACCTGTCGAAGTTCTTCACCGTCACCGGCGCCGGACTCGTCCTCGTCGCCGCGGGCGTGCTGTCGTACGGCTTCCACGACCTGTGGGAGGCGGGCATCCTGTCCGGCGGGCTGTTCGACCGGCAGGCGTTCGACATCTCGTCCGTCATCCCGCCGAGCAGCTGGTACGGAACCCTGCTCAAGGGCATCTTCAACTTCCGCCCCGACCCGTCGTGGTTCGAGACCCTGGTCTACTTCGCGTACCTCGTCCCGACGCTGTTCCTGTTCTTCCGCGGCAGTCGCACTGCGACCGCCGTTCCCGCGCCGCCGCTCGACAGCGCGGCGACCCTGTCCCACTGACGTCCTAGGAGACCCACTCGTGCGCCGCGCCGTTCCGTTCGTCCTGCTCGCTCTCACCGCCTGCTCCAGCGGCACCGGTGGCGCGACCGTCGCCATCACCGCGAGCGAGTCCGCCTGCCAGGTCGCGAAGTCCGACCTGCCCGCGGGGAAGACGACGTTCCGCGTCAAGAACACCGGCAACGACGTGACCGAGGTCTACGTCTACGCCGACGGCGACAAGGTCGTGACCGAGAAGGAGAACATCGGCCCGGGCACGTCGGCGAACTTCACCGCCGACCTGGCCGCCGGGCACTATCAGGTCGCCTGCAAGCCGGGGCAGAAGGGCGACGGCATCCGCACCGACATCCACGTGACCGGCGCGGGCGGGCCGACGGCGCAGGCGGCCGACCGCGAGATCGAGTTCGACGCCAAGGAGTACGCGTACGACGGCCTCGGTGGGTTCGCCGTGAAGACCGGCGAGACCGTGAAGTTCGAGATGAAGAACGCGGGCACCATCCAGCACGAGTTCGAGGTGCTCGGCCCCGACGGCAAGGCCCTCGGCGAGATCGGCCCGACCGACGCGGGCAAGGAGAGCGACGTCGTGCTGACGTTCCCGACCGCCGGGACGTACACGTACGTGTGCGGCATCGACGACCACGAGGCCCGCGGCATGAAGGGCACGTTCGTCGTCGCGTGACGCACTAGAAGCGCGTTCGGTTACTTGCGGGTAACATCCCGGCCATGGCCCGCACCCTTCGAGACGTCGTCTTCGTCGACGGCGTCCGCACCCCGTTCGGCATCGGCAAGCCCACCGGGCAGTACGCCCGCACCCGGGCGGACGACCTCGTCATCCGGTGCATCCGCGAGCTGCTGCGCCGCAACCCGTCGCTGCCGCCCGACCGGGTCGACGACGTGGCCATCGCGGCCACGACGCAGATCGGCGACCAGGGCCTGACCATCGGCCGGACCGCCGCGTTGCTCGCGGGCCTGCCGAAGACCGTGCCGGGCTACGCGATCGACCGGATGTGCGCGGGCGCGATGACCGCGGTCACGACGGTCGCCTCCGGCATCGCCGTCGGCATGCAGGACGTCGCGATCGCGGGCGGTGTCGAGCACATGGGCCGCCATCCGATGGGCGAGGGGGTCGACCCCAACCCGCGCATCGTCAGCGAGAGGCTCGTCGACCCGTCGGCCCTCGTCATGGGTCAGACCGCGGAGAACCTCCACGACCGGGCACCGGACATCACCCGCGAACGCTGCGACGCGTTCGCGGCGACCTCGCAGGCCCGCGCGGCGGCGGCGTACGCCGCGGGCGTCATCCAGCGCGACCTCGTCCCGATGGCGACGTGGTCGGAGGAGGGCTGGGGGCTCGCGACGAGCGACGAGCCGATGCGGCCGGACACGACGGTCGAGTCGCTCGCGACGTTGAAGACACCGTTCCGCCCGCACGGCCGGGTCACCGCGGGCAACGCCGCCGGCATCAACGACGGCGCGACCGCGTGCCTCGTCACCGCCGCGTCGACGGCCGAGGAGCTCGGCCTCACGCCGAAGATGCGGCTCGTCGGCTTCGCGTACGTGGGCGTCGAGCCCGAGGTGATGGGTGTCGGCCCGATCCCGTCGACCGAGAAAGCGCTGGCGCGCACGGGTTTGAGCATCGACGACATCGCGGCATTCGAGCTCAACGAGGCGTTCGCCGTACAGGTGCTCGCGTTCCTCGACCACTTCGGCATCAAGGACGACGACGAACGGGTCAACCCGTACGGCGGCGCCATCGCGTACGGCCATCCGCTGGCATCGTCCGGCGTCCGGCTGATGACGCAGCTTGCTCGGCGTTTCGAGGCCGACCCCACCATCCGCTACGGAGTCACCGCGATGTGCGTCGGCATCGGCATGGGCGGCACCGTCATCTGGGAGCGTGTGTGATGGCGTACGAAGAAGTGGTCACGGAGGCGAAGCTCCGCTGGGTCGGCGACATCGCGCTGATCACCCTCGACAACGGGTTCGACCACACGAAGCCGAACACGTTCGGCGAGGGCGGGCTGCGCTCGCTCGACGCGGCTTTGGATGCCGCCTTCGCACGGCCGGGGCTCGCGGCCATCGCCGTCACCGGGAAGCCGTTCGTCTTCGCCGTCGGCGCCGACCTTGGCGGCGTACCGGAGATCCCCGACCGCGAGACCGCGCTGACCGTCGGGCGCGAGGGACACCGGGTGTTCCGGCGACTGCGCGACTCGGCGGTGCCGACGTTCGCGCTCGTCAACGGCGCGGCGCTCGGCGGCGGGCTTGAGGTCGCGCTGCACTGCCACTACCGCACCATCTCGTCGGGCGCGGCGGCCATCGCGTTGCCCGAGTGCTTCCTCGGCCTCATCCCGGGCTGGGGCGGGACGCAGCTCCTGCCGAAGCTGATCGGTGCGGACAAGGCCTTGCAGGTCATCGTCGACAACGCGCTGGCGCAGAACAAGATGCTCAAGGGCCCGCAGGCGTTCGCGCTCGGGATCGCCGACGTGATGTTCGAGCCCGCCGACTTCCTCGAACGCTCGCTGGAGTGGGCGTCGTCGGTGCTGTCCGGCGAGACCGTCGTGACGCGTACGGACCCCGACACCGGCGCGGCATGGACCGAGGCGGTCTCGCGAACGCGGGCGGGGCTGGATGCGCGGCTGCACGGGGCGGCGCCCGCGCCGTACCGCGCGGTGTCGCTCGTCGAGCTGGCCAGGACCGCGTCGCTGGACGACGGCTTCGCGGCCGAGGACGAGGCGCTCGCGGACCTGATCTTCTCGGCGGAGCTGCGGGCCGGGCTGTAC
>CBQZLL010000064.1:0-13166 GCA_967749945.1 uncultured Frankiaceae bacterium | reverse complement strand
CGACACCGCGACGACCAAACAGATCCAGGATCGCGCCAACCAGCTCCTGCTCGGGGGACTGAAGGACGTGCGCCGCATGCCCTTCGCGCGGGCATTGAAAGCTGACACCACCCACGCGCACGACTACATCGCACCCTACGTCGCCGATTTCGACGTGGCGCGGTCGCTCGCCGTCGAGACCTGGCGCGCATACGAACGGGTCGCCGAGACCGCGCGGCTCGCGCGGCGGGTCGAGTTCCTCGAGGCGTTGTACGCACTCGCCGACGACGCGCTGCTCGTCCCCGACATGCAGGTCGTGCTCCAGCGGCTCGCGCCCGCGGTCCGGTCGGGGATCGGCGCCGAGCTGATCGACACGGTCCTCTGCGACACCGCGGCCGCCCGTGCGTTCTCGACCCCGACGCCGAACCGCCAGCTCGGTACGGTCGTCCGCCGCTGGCGGCGCGAACGTTCGCCGCGTCCCGTCGCCGCGGGCGACCTGCAGGTCGTGCCGATGCTCGTCGAGGACAGTGTCGTCGGCGTGCTACGCGTCCGCCCCGGCGACCGGGGCGACCCCGACGCCGAACAGCTCCTCCTCGCCGTCGCGGCCGGGATCGGCGGGGTCGTCTCGCGGGCCCTGCTACGCAGCCGGGTCGCCGCGAGCGACCGCGAGTTGGCGGTCGCCGAGGAACGTGGTCGCGTCGGCCGCGACCTGCACGACACCCTGGGGCAGCAGCTGTTCGCGCTCCGCGTCGAGCTCGACGCGTGCGCCGCCGCCGTCGAGGACCAGGTGGTCGCCGCCCGGCTGCGCGAGACCGTCAACGCGGTCTCCCACGCGAACGCCGACCTGCGCCTCGCGATCCACGCGCTGTCGTTCCTCGAACACGCGAAGCGCGGACTGGTGCCGTCGCTGCGGACGCTGGTACGCAAGGTCGCCGAGTCGACCGAGATCGGGTTGCAGGTCCGGGTGACCGGGACCCCACGGTCGTTGCCGCGCGGCTGTGAGGAGGCGCTGTTCCGCGTCGCGCACGAGGCGCTCGTCAACGTGGTCCGGCATTCCCGCGCCTCGACCGCGACGGTGACGATCAGCTTCTCCGGGGAACGGACGTCGCTCATCGTGCGCGACGACGGCACCGGCATGTCGGCGCGGTCCGAGGACCAGCAAGGGCTGCACTTCGGGCTGCGCAGCATGCAACGGCGGATGGCCGAGATCGGGGGCGGGCTGGACGTCGCGAACTTCCGGCCCCACGGGGTCTGCCTGCACGCGTGGGTACCCGCATGACGACCGACACGTTGCGTCTCTTCCTCGTCGACGACCACCCGATCGTCCTCACGGCGCTCGCGGCGGCGATCGAGCCGTTGAGCCGGGTCACGGTCGTCGGAACGGCGGCCAGCGCGGAGAGCGCCCTCGCGACGCTGTCCGCTCCGGACGTCGAGGTCGACGTCGTCATCGTCGACGTCGCGCTCCCCGGCGAGAGCGGTATCGACCTGTGCCGCCGCCTCGCCGAACGCCGTCCCGAGCTGCGATGCGTCGTGCTCTCCGCGTGCGACGACGTCGCGACCGTCAAGCGCGCGCTCGCCGCCGGCGCGGCCGGCTACCTCATCAAGGACATCTCGATGGACTCGCTCATCGCGGCGATCCGCGCCGCCGCGAACGGCCAGTTCTTCGTCGACCCGCGAGTCGCCCGCGACCTGCTCGCCAGCCCGCGCGACACCGGGCTCGACGCGCTGTCGCCAGCGGACCGCGAAGTGCTTCGACTCGTCGCCGACGGGTTCTCGAACGCCGAGATCGGGTCCGCGATCCATGCCGCCCCGAGCACGGTCAAGGCGCGGGTGTCGCGCGTGCTCACCAAGCTCGGCGCCCGGACGCGCGCCGAGGCCGTTGCCATCGCGGTCCGGAACGGTGCGCTATGACCCCGCCGCACAACCCGACGAAACGCGGCTTTCATGTCGTGCATTTGGCTACCGCCGATCGGACATGCATGCCGAGCCATCCGGCACTCGACGCCTTTGCCCTATTCATGCCAGTGTGTGCCGTCCGTCCGACCCTACTGTCCGATTACAGGAATCGAGGCACCCGGCATGATTCTGCGCAAGTTCCTCGCGGTCGGCGCGATTCTCGCGCCCCTTGCCATGTTCGCCGCCCCGGCCAGCGCGACGGATGTCGCGACGGTGGTCGGCACCGGAACGATCAGCCCCGGCCTGCCCCTGACGGGCTGTGCCAACCAGCACGTGACGTTCAGCTCCACCGCCACGGTCAACGCCGGCGACCACACCGGCACGTACAACTTCTCGTTCGACGGCAACAGCTCGATCTGCGAGACCTTGGAGAACGGCGAGGGCTCGGGCAACCTCAGTGGCGACGTCACCGGTGCGGTGTCGTACTCGCGGACCGGTGGCCATGTCAGCGTCTCCGGCTCGGTCACCTTGAGCGGCGACACGGAGAACATCATCGCGGCCGAATGTGCGTTCCACCCGGTCCCGGGCAACCCGATCACCAACTACGCGCTGAACTGCCACGTCGTTCTCGGCTAGTCCCATCGGTGTTCGTCCCGGGCCGGTCTCGGCCGGCCCGGGAGGGCGCCGCAAGGCCATTCTTCACGCCTCGGAGGAATCCCTTCTATGAAGACCCGACTCATCCGGATCGCGTTCGCGGCGGTCGCTCTCGCGACCCCGGCGATGGCCGGCCCGGCGCACGCGGCGAACGTCGCGGTGGCCGTGGGCACCGGCTCGATCTCGCCCGGCGTGCCGACGACCGGCTGCCTGAGCTCCGCGACCTTCGGGCTCTCCGGCACCGCCGCGACACTGGGGACGGACTTCGGCCCGGGCCCGTACAGCTTCACCGTCGCGGGGAGCAGCACGGCGAGCTGCGTGTCGGTCACCTCGGACAGCGGTACCGCGACGCTCTCCGGCGACGTCACCGGCAACCTGAACTACACCCGGACCGTCGGCCTGATCCAGCTCGACGGGTTCGCGAGCGTGCTCGGGGCATCGTCGCGACCCATCTCGATCACCTGCGAGGTCTTCGTCACCAGTGCGAACCCGGTGACGACGTTCGGCGTCGTCTGCGGGATCACGATCTAGCTCACCTGACTCGGCGTGGCGCGAGCCGCGTTCCGGCGCAGTCGCCGACCCGGGCCGTCACGCCCGGGCGGCGACTGCGCTTTTCGTTTCCGACCCAGCCCGAAGGAGCGCCTGATGTCCCATAGCCGTCTCACCGTCGCGGCGGTGCTCGCCATGCTCGTCGTGACCACGCCCGCGTACGCGAAGGCGAAGAAGCCGCCGCCGCCGATCTGCAACCTGGTCAAGGACGCCCCGAGCGACGCGTCGGTGTTCAACTCCGCGGGCGGGTCGAACACGTACGACCCGAGCCTCGACATCCTCTCCGCCGACATCAACGTGAACGCGGCGATGATCACCGCGGTCATCCGGTTGAAGGACCTGACCGAGTCGAGCCAGCCCGCGCCGACCGGCCGGGTCTGGAACATCACGATGTCGGTCGGCACGCAGTCCATCGGGCTGAAGGCGTACCTGTCTCCGGGCGGCGGTGAGCAGTTCAGCCGAGGCCTGGGCAAGTTCGACTACACCGCCAACCAGGTCCGCATCCACGCGAAGATCTCCGACCTGAACGGCGTCAAGCTGCCCAAGGGCGCCGTGCTCCGTGGCTTCTCGGTGGCGACCAACTACATCGTCGGGTTCGACCCGGCGTGGGGCGCGGGCTACGGGCTCCAGCCGCAGGGCGGCGCGGTCGACGCGACCGAGCCGACGACCGCGTCGTTCAAAGTCGGCTCCGCGTCCTGTGTGAAGGTCGGGGTCTGATGCTCGGTCGGCCCCGCCGCGCGACCGCGAGGATCGTGCTCGCCGGGTCGATGGTGGTGCCGGCCGTCGCGGTGGTCGCGACCGCGGCCGGCGCGGTTCCTGCCGACCGCGTGTCCTTCGAGCGCCGGTGGGACGTGGTGGCCGACGCCCTCACCGCGCAGAACGTCCGGCTCGGGCTCGACGCGCACCATCGGGTGGCGTATGCGTTCTCGTCGGGATCGGCCGGGCTGTCGGTCCGCGCGTACGACCTGGACACGCGGACCCCGCGGGGCGCCGTGCCGATCGAGGCCGGTGTCCCCGCGGTCCGCGGCTACACCCCGCTCGTCGTGGACGAGACGCACGGCGTCGCCGTGCTCGCCCCGCTCGCACCGGTCAGCAGCGGGCCGTCGGCCGACGCGCCTGCCGTGAAGGTGTACGCCAGCCGCGGCACGACCCTGACCGAGGTCGGTGCGCCGCCAACGCGGTTCCCACCGGGCTATCTGGTCGTCGGTATGGCCGTCGACGCGCCGCGCGGCCGGATGCTCGTCCTCGGTGCGCCGAGCGCGGTCCAGACGTCCGGCGTCGGTCTCGGGAACGTCCTGCTCGACGCCTGGCGGCTGGCCGACCTCGCGCAGGGCCGGATCGCGTCGGACGCCGCGCAGCCGCTGCGCGTACCGCCGACCTGCGGGCAGCCGATGAGCACGGCGTTCCCGGCCGGCATCATGCCCTCGGCCGACGGCAAGAGCGTGTACTTCGGGTGCCTGTCCAACCGGGGCGTGGTGACGCTCCTCGGCCCGAACGCCGGCGACGTGGCAGGCGTCGCGCAGCTCGACCTCGCGGCCGCCGCGACCGGCGCGCCGTCCGCGCTGCGGTTCCGGCCGGTGTCCGGCAACTACGCCAAGGGCGACTCGTTCGCGGTCCCGCGGCGCGGCCGTTTCGTCCTGGTCGCGAACAACGCCGTCGATACCACCATCAAGGTCTACGACGCGGCCCACGACACGTACGTCGGGAACGTCGGCCTGGACAGCGAGATTGCCGCGATCGGGTTCGACCCGGCATCGGGGCGCGGCTACTACGTCAACGGCGCCGGCCTCGGCGTCTTCGACGCCGCCGCGACGCCGGTCAACCAGGGTGTCGTCTACCCCGAGTTCGCGCCGCTGCTCGGGGTCTCCCAGCGCCGCATCGACGTCGATCCGGCGACCCGCCGCGTGTTCGTCCCGACCGCCGACGACGTCGTCAACGCCACCAAGCCGTGGATCGCGATCCTGCACGACGGCACGGCGTTCGTCGGCATCGACGTCGACACGATCGCCGACGACGGTCTCGACGTCGCCGAGCAGCCCGGGGTGTACGAGAGCGCCCGCAGCGTCGACGCCGGTGCGCTCGGCGCGGAGTACCGGATGGTCGGCGGACCGACCAACCTCATCTTCAACACGACGCACGGCGACACCGGTGGCATCGTGACGCGGCCCGGGACGCGCTGGCTGCAGATGGCCGCGACGCGGTCGGTGCGGATGACGCCCGACGAGGCGAGCGCGCAGGTCGTGACGATGCGGTACGACGACGCGACCGCGACCGACGCGAGCAACACCCATCTCGCCGCGCCGCTGCTCTGCACCGACTTCGGCGCCGGGAAGGACGTGATCGAGCAGGCGGACACCAGGACCTCGTTCCGGCACCGGTCGTCGTGCGGACCGCGCAGTCGAGCGTCGACACGGTGCGCGGGGACGACGGCTCCGTCGTGGCGACGCTGCACGCCGAGGCGACCGGCGTCGACATCCTCGGCGCCGTCCACATCGGCCGGATCGTGGCCGACGGCACGGTCACGCTGCACGGGCGGCCGGGCACGGCGAAGACGACGTACCACCGGACCGTGACCGGCCTGGTCGTCAACGGCACGCCGGTCTGCGACAACTGCCCGCTGGACACCGTCGGCGAGGCGATCGAGGAGGCGTTCAACGGCCGGGTGCTCGTGTCGTTCACCGCGCCGTCGCTCTACGCCTCGCCGCGCGGGACACGGGGCGGCATCACCGACGACGTGTACCGGCACATCGAGCGGACGACGTTCGACGAGGTGCCTGGGGACTCGTACGTCGCGCCGGCGATGGAGGTCGTCGTCTACTCGGACGGGACCGCGCCGTCGCGGTTCATCGCGGGCTTCGCGGCCATCTCGGCGCAGGCGCGGTACCGCATCTTCCGGGTCGGCTCGGACGACGCCGGTCCGCTCCCGTCGCTCCCGTCCGTGACGACGGGGGACGTGCCGCGGGTCGGTACGGCCGGGACCGGCGCCGGTACGACCGCCGCGCCGTCGACGGGCGACACCGGTCCGGCGATCGCCGCGCCACCCGTGCCGCGGAGCGTGGTGACGCGTCTCGCCGAGGGGCTCAAGGTCGTCTTCCGGTCGCCCGGCCACCTCGCCGCCGTCGCGGCGCTCTGGACGCTGCTCGCCCTGCCCACGTACCTCGCGGCCCGCCGCCGGCTGTTGCTCGACCTGCCGTTCTTACGTCGCACTCTGGAGGCACCGTGAGCCGCCTGGGCCCCTCCGTCGACGGGTCGCTGACGACCCTGGGCGTCGTCGCGGCGGGCATCCTCGCGCTGTCCGTGGTCGCCTTGCAGCAGGGCGCGCCGACCACGACCACCGCCGCGTCGCCCGACACCGTCGCGGGCAGCGCACAGGACCCGCGTGCGACGGTTCCCGGGACCACCGACACCGGGACGACCACCACCACGAACCGGTCGGGGACGAGCCCGAAGCCGGGTCAGGCGGCAGCCTCTGTGGCGCCCGAGATCGCCGCCGGCACGTGTACCTCGTCGAACAACGGCGGGAACACCGATCGTGGCGTCACCGCGACGTCGGTCAAGCTCGGCGCCACGGTCGTGCAGTCCGGCATCGGCGCCAGCTTCCTCGGTCCGGTCCGCATCGCTCTCAACGCGGTGAAGAACGACGTGAACCGCTCCGGCGGCATCTGCGGCCGGAGGCTGGAGCTCAAGCTGGTCGACGACGGTTGGGACGCCGCGCGCGGCTTCCAGTTCATCCAGAACCTGGTGCAGAACGACGACGTCTTCGCGTTGGCGGTCAACCCGTCGTCCGAGGGCGTCCGCATCGCGAGTGGCCAGGACTACTTCGCGAAGACGAGGACGCCGGTCGTCGGCAGTGACGGCATGCTCAACAGCCAGTACGTCGACCCCTGGATCTGGCCGATCGCGGCGTCGACCGTCTCGACGATGCACATCATCGCCCACGACGCCTGCACGCGGCTCAACGCCAAACACCTGTCGATCGTCTTCGACAACAAGTACCACTTCGGCGTCGAGGGCGCGTACGCGTTCAACGCGGCGGTGAAGCGGTGCACGGGCGCCGACGTTCCCGGCTACGTCGACCCGTCCCGCGGCGGCGGCTGCTCCTCGCGCTTCTGCGCCATCACCGCGGGCCTGACGTCGTACGACACCGAGAACAAGGCGTGGAACGACGCGTGCTTCAGGAGCAACGACGCCGACAAGTGCGATTTCGTCGCCCTGCTGCTGGAGCCGAACGAGGCGATCAACTTCCTGCGCAACGGCACCGAGATCGGGATCCAGAAGGGTCTCGCCCAGACGTTGTTCACCCGGGACTTCGCCAGCCGGTGCGGCTCGATCTGCGACGACGCGATGGTGTGGACCGGCTACCTCCCGCCGATCGAGGAGTTCGCCGCCCTGCCGCGCGTCCGGGAGTACGTCGCCACGGTCCGCCAGGAGAGCTCGGACGTCGACGTGACGAACCAGTTCCTCGAGGGCGGCTACGCCGGCATGCGGCTGCTCGTGGAGGCTCTGAAGCGGGTCGGGTCGAACCTCACCCGCGACCGCCTCAAGGCGATGCTCGACGGGCTGAACCTCGACGTGGGGCTGACCACCCCGCTCCAGTGGCGGACGGGCAACCACCTCGCCAACACCTCGATGCGGGCGTTCGCGATCAAGAACAAGGGCGGGTTCAACGGCTTCCGCAGCGTGACCGGCTGGATCCGTGACCCGGACCTCGGCCGAGACATGGATCACCGGTGATGGTCGACGTCCTGGTCTACCTGCTGCTGACGCTGCCGCTCATCGGCGCGTACGCGATGCTCGCGCTGGGCATCGTCGTCATCTTCCGCGCGTCGAGAGTGCTGAACCTGGCGCACGGCGCGATGGCGATGGCGCCCGCGTTCCTCGTCTACACGCTGGTCAACACCGGCATCCCGATCGGCCTGGCGCTGCCGGTCGGCGTCACGTTCGGTGCGCTGCTCGGCGCCGTGACCGAACGGTTCTTCGTCCGCCCCCTCCGCCGCCAGGGGCCGACCGCGCAGACCGTCGGCACCGTCGCGGTCTTCGGCCTGGTCGTGTCGGTCGTCGCGAAGATCTACGGCACGACTCCGCTGACCGGACCACGGCTGTTCCCGGCGGGCGGCATCAAGATGAGCGGTAGCACGCTCCAGTGGGGCAACGTCGGCCTGTTCCTCACCGCGATCCTGGTGGCGGTCGGGTTCGTCGCGCTGTTCCAGTTCACCAACCTCGGCCTCGCGCTGCGTGGCGCGGCGGACAACCGCACCGCGGCCGCGCTGGTCGGCGTCAACCCGGACCGCGCGGCGCTCACCGCGTGGCTGATCGGCGGCGGCCTGGCCGCACTCGCGGGCATCCTGCTCGGTGGCGTGACGAGCCTCTCGCCGTACTCCCTCGCCCTACAGATGCTGCCGGCGTTCGTCGCGGCGCTGATCGGCGGGCTCGGAAGCATCACGGGCGCCCTGGCGGGCGCCGCGCTGGTCGGGTCGCTGACCGGCCTGGTGCCGGCGTTCGGCCTGATCGGGGCGACCCGGCGGCTCACCAGCCAGCTCGGCATGTCGCAGTTGATCCTCACGATCGTCGCGCTCGTCGTCATGTACCTGCGTGGTGGCAAGTACAGCCAGACCGACGTCCGCGCCGAGTCGGCCGGCTCGACCGACGCCGCGGGCGGGCGGCGCCGTTACGATGCGGCGTCGCATCGACGGCCGTCGTCGGTGCACCGCGTGCGCAACTACGCCTGCCTCGTCGGTCTGCTGGTGCTGCCGTTCGTCGTCGACTTCTCGAAGCTGGGTGTCGCGATCCAGGCCGCGCTGTTCGTCGTCGCCGCCTCCTCGGTCGTGCTCCTCACCGGCTGGGTCGGCCAGATCTCGCTCGCGCAGGCGGCGTTCGTCGGCATCGGCGGCTTCGGTTCGGCGCTGGTCATCAACCGCACCGGAATGCCGTTCCCGTTGAACCTGGTCGTCGGCTCGCTGATCGCCGCTACGGCCGCGGCGGCGCTCGGCGTCGTCGCGCTCCGGGTCCGCGGGCTGTACCTCGCCGTCGCGACGCTGATCTTCGCGTACATGGCGGACTCGTACCTGTTCGCAGCGCCGTGGTTCGCCGGTACCGGCGGCACGACGACGATCGAGCTCGACCCGATCGGCACGCGGGGGACGCTGCCGTACTTCGACCTGTCGGAACGGCGGACGTTCTACTTCGTCGCGCTCGCGGTGGCGGCGACGGTGCTGTTCGGTCTCGCGAACCTGCGCGACTCGAAGACCGGCCGCGCGTTCTTCGCGATCCGCGGTTCGGAGACGGCCGCCGCCTCGCTCGGCGTCGACGTCCGGCGCTACAAGCTGGTCGCGTTCGCGTTGGCGGGTGGCATCGCGGGCCTGGCGGGCAACCTTCAGCTGGTCAGCAAGGGCACCATCGTCAGCGCCGACTTCGGCATCAGCATGTCCCTGCTCTACCTGGCGATTGCCGTCGTCGGCGGCTTGCAGAGCCGCGAGGGCCTCGTCGTGTCCGCGCTGGTCTTCGCCAGCCTCAACGAGGTCTTCTACCGGTTCGCCTTCCTGTCGGGTTACCTCGAAGTCGTCTCGGCCGGCCTGCTCGCGGTCGTACTGCTCGTGTACCCGGGCGGCCTGGCGCAGGTTCCGGCGACGCTCCGAAGGCTCGGCGTGACCGGCCCGGTGCGGCGTCTCGCCGCGCGCGGCGCCGGGGTGCTCGCGCGAGCGGGTGCGGGCCTCGCGGCGCGCGTCCCGGCTCGCGCGGTCGCCGAGGGGCCGGTGCGGCTGTCCGAGGGGGGCGTCCGCCGCGCGCGGCTCGCCGAGCCGGTGCTGCGGCCGCTGGCCCCGCCCGAGCCCGCGGCAGCGCCGCCGCTCGTGACCGAGGCGCTCGGCGTGGACCTCGGCCGGCTCGGTGACGACGCGGGCGTGCCGCCTGGGGTCGTGCCGGCGGGCGTGCCCGTCCTGGAGGCGCGTGACGTCCGCGTGGAGTTCGACGGCCTGGTCGCCGTCGACCGGGCGAGCCTCACGGTGCACGAGGGCCGGATCGTCGGCCTGATCGGCCCGAACGGCGCCGGCAAGACGACGCTGTTCAACGCCGTCTCCGGCCTGGTCAGGCCGACGAGCGGGACGGTGCACCTGTTCGGCGACGACGTGACCGACCTCGGCGTGCACGTCCGCGCGCGACGCGGGCTGGGGCGTACGTTCCAGGCGATCCAGCTCTTCTCCCAACTGTCCGTCTACGAGAACCTCCTCGTCGCCACCCACGCCAACAACGACTCCGGGCTGTTCTCGCACGTCGCGCTCACCCGGCGCGGGCTCCGCCACGAGGCGGCCGCCGAGGACGTCGCCCGCCGCGTCGTCGCCGCGATGGGGCTCGAACACGTCGCCGACCGCCCCGTCGGCGGGCTGCCGTTCGGCGTGCTGCGGCAGGTCGAGATCGCCCGCACGGTCGTCACCGGTGCCCCGGTCGTCATGCTCGACGAGCCCGCGTCGGGCCTCGACAACACCGAGACCGACCGACTCTGTCACCTGCTATACGGCCTTCGGGACCGGCTCGGTCTGAGCCTGCTGCTCATCGAGCACGACGTACGGATGGTGACCGAGGTCTCCGACCACATGTACGTCATCGTCCACGGCGTGATCGTCGCCGAAGGCTCGCCGGGCGAGGTCAGGTCCAACCCAGTCGTCACCGCCGCGTACCTCGGGGAGCCGGCCGGAGCCGAGCCCGTTCCCGGGCTCGACCTGGTGGGGGCGCGATGAGCCTGCTCGAGGTCCGCGACCTCACCGTGGCGTACGGCCCGGTCGTCGCCCTGCGCGGCGTCAACCTCACCGTCGAGCCCGGCGAGGTCGTCGCGGTCATCGGCGCGAACGGCGCGGGCAAGTCCACGCTGCTCAAGTCGGTGTCCGGGCTGCTCGCGCCGCGGTCTGGCGAGATCGTGTTCGACCGGGAACGCATCGACGGGCGTCCCGCGTACGACGTCGTCGGTCTCGGGCTCGCGCATCTCCCGGAGGGCCGCGAGCTGTTCCGCGAGCTGACCGTGCTGGAGAACCTGCACCTCGGCGGCTGGACCGGGCGCGCCGACACCGCGCTGCGCGACGCGCGGGTCGATCAGGTCTTCGGCTACTTCCCCCGGCTCCGCGAGCGCGCGAAGCAACGGGCCGCGACGCTGTCGGGGGGCGAGGCGCAGATGCTCGGCGTCGCGCGGGCGCTGATGTGCGAGCCGCGGCTGCTCCTCGTCGACGAGCTGTCGCTGGGCCTCGCGCCGATGGTCGTGACGCAGCTGTTCGAGATCCTGCGGCAGGCCAACGAGCGCGGCATGAGCCTGCTCATCGTCGAGCAGTTCGTACACCTCGCTCTCGGCAACAGCCACCGCGCGTACGTGCTCGCCAAGGGCGAGGTCGCGCGCAGCGGGCCGAGCGCGGAGCTGCTGGACGACCCGGCGCTCGCCGAGTCGTACCTCGGCGCGACGGCGCCAGCGCGGCCAGTCCGGAGGCGGCGTGTCCACATTTCGTGATCTTGGCGACGTTTCGCACGTCCCCACGCGGAGCAACGTCGCCAAGATCACGAAATGTGGACGGCGGCCCGGCCGCCGCGTGGCCGTGGCTGCCGCGCTGGTCGGTCTCGCTGGAGTCGGCGCGGGGCTCGTCGCGGCGCGGTCGTCGGCGCCGTCGCTGACCCGCGCGCGGCTCGTCGCGTACGAGAGCGCGGTCCTCGTGCCGTTGCGCGAGGGCGGCGCGACCGTCGAGCAGGGCATCAAGCCCGCGCTCGCCGACCTCACCGAACGCCACGTCACGCCGCCTGCGGTCATCGCCGGCGAGGCCGACGGCTGGGTCCGCGACCTGACCTCGGTCCGCGCTCGGGTCGGCGCGGTCGCGCCGCCGGACGAGCTGCGCGAGGCGGCCCGGCTGTTCGACCGCGCGTTGGAGCAGTACCTCGAAGCCGCGCGGACGTTCCGCGCCGCGGCGGCCGCGTCGGCAGTACAGCGGAGAGCGTTGCTCGACGGCGGTTACGCCGTGGCCCGGGCCGCCGACGCGACGTACGACGACGCCGCGCGGGTGATCCAGCGGTGGCGGCACCGGCTCGGGCTGCCGAGCACGCCAGACTTCCCCGACCCGTCGTGAGCGAACATCGGGAGCAACGGGGACTATGCGAGGGGAGCTATCCGACAGTGGATTGCGAGTCGTGATCTTGGCGATGTTGTGCACCGTATGCGTGCGGAACATCGCCAAGATCACGAATGGCGAGGAGGCGCTGGTCGTGATCTGGTGTCCGAGGGGAGACTTGAACTCCCATGCCCTTGCGGGCACTAGGCCCTCAACCTAGCGCGTCTGCCTATTCCGCCACTCGGACGTGGTGCGTCGGACAAGATACCCGACCGGCGCGCGGGACGCCGCCGGGTACCTCAGCGCATCGCGACCTTCAGGTGGCCGGTCATGAGCGGGGCGCGCGGGTTCTCGGCCACGCAGAGGTACGGGATCGCGGCGGTCAGTGTGACGCGCTGGGCGCCGACGTCGACGACCGCGTCGACGCTCACGCCGTCGTCGTCGAGCAAGAGGTGCGCGGGCACCTCGTACGTCCCGCGACCGGTGAAGGTAATGACGAGCGTGCCGTCGCCGAGAGCGCCGTTGCACCTGCTGGCCTTGTCGGGTACGCCGGTGGCGTCCTGGGCCAGTTCCCCACGGAGCGTCCACGAGCAGGTGGCGAGCATCTGCCCGCCGGTCGCGATGGCGGCGCACGTCGTCGTTCGCGCCTCGACCTCGCACGCGTATTCCACCGTGCCGCCAATCGCGAGGATCGGGTGGGCGACCGGGAACCCTGGCGCACCCCGGAACTCGCAGCTGCCCCAGCGCTCACCCGAGAAGGGCCATTCGCCGTACGACAACGGGAGCTGTGCCGTCGGAGGCGCGGACGGCGTGGCCGGTGCGGCGACGACGGCCGGCTCGGACCCGGCCACCGGACGGACCGGGGCGGACCGTCGTGGCGCGGCCGATGGCATGACGGTGCTCGTCGCGGATCGGCCGACGGGGGGCGTTGCGGCTCCGGCCGGTGGCGCGGCGGCGAGGCCGCCGAGGCAGAGTGACAGGGCGAGCATCGCCGCGATCGGCTCGTTCGGG
>CBQZLL010000063.1:0-13293 GCA_967749945.1 uncultured Frankiaceae bacterium | reverse complement strand
CGGGCCCCCACCGCGACCCGAGCACGACGTCTGCGGTACGCAGCGCCGCGAGGCGCCGCGGCAGCTCCTCGGGCTGGTGCGAGCCGTCGGCGTCCATCTCGACAGCGACGGCGTAGCCGCGTTCGTCCGCCCAGCGAAACGCCGCGATGTACGCCGCGCCGAGGCCTTCCTTGCGGGCGCGGTGCAGCACGTGCACCGCGGCGTCCGCCGCCGCGAGCGCGTCGGCGAGGTCGCCGGTGCCGTCGGGGCTCGCGTCGTCGACGACGAGCACGTCCGCTTCGGGTACCGCCGCGCGCACCCGCGCGACGATCGGCTCGACGTTCTCGGCCTCGTCGTACGTGGGGATGCAGACCAGCACGCGACCCAGGTCGCTCGTCGTTGTCATCGACGGCGCAGCGTACCCGCGGAAGCCGCCAGGAGCGCGGCGAGACCGGCGGCCGCGAGCAGCCACTCGGGCCACGCGCCGATCCGCGTCGCGATGGTTTCGCCCGTCGCGAGGGGTACGTCGTGCACGAGCAGGTCGCGGGTGAAGATGCGCGACTCGTCGACGGTCGAGCCGTCCGGCGCGATGACCGCGCTGATGCCGCTCGTCGCCGCCACGAGCACCGCGCGGCCGTGCTCGACCGCCCGGACCCGCGACATCGCGAGCTGCTGGCTGGTCTCCGCGGTGCGACCGAACGACGCGTTGTTCGTCTGCACGACGAGCACCTCGGCGCCGCTGCGGACCGAGTCGCGGACCAGGCCGTCGTACGCGACCTCGAAGCAGATCAGGTCGCCCACCTTGGTCCCCGCGACGACGAGCGGCGCGCTCGCGTCGCCCTCGGCAGGGACGAAGTCGTGCGCGACGAGCGAGAGTCGCCCGAAGACCGGCGTGAGCACCGAGCGAAACGGCACGTACTCCCCGAACGGCACGAGGTGCCGCTTCACGTACGTCTGGCCGAAGCCCGTGATCGGGTCCCAGACGACACCGGCGTTCTCGGCCTCCTCGTGCGGCTTGTCGAGGACCGCGCCGACGACGACAGGGACGCCGATCCGCCGGACCGCGCCGTCGATGAGCGACCGAACGGTGTCGTCGCCGCGCGGGTCGCGGTCGGTGCTGTTCTCCGGCCACACCACGAACGCAGGCCGCGGCAGCCGCCCGGCCTCGATCTCGTCGGCGAGGGTGAACGTCGCGTCGACGTGGTTGCGGATGACCAGATCCTGCTGGCGCGGGTCGAACGACGCGAGCCCGAGTCGCGGCACGTTCCCCTGCACGAGCGCGACGACCACGCTGCGGTCGCTGCGCGGGCGGCCTGGGAGGAACGGCGCCACCGCCACCGGCAGCGCCGCCAACACGAGCGCGCCTGCGGCGAGCGGCACGTTCGACAGGCTGAACATCCGCCGGACGCCGGCCAGCCGGCGGGCCGCGACGACGAGCAGCGCCGCCGTCAGCGCGACGGCGAACGTCACGAGCGGCGCCCCGCCGACCGACGCCCATCGCAGCAGCGGCCCGCCGTCCTGGCTGAACCCGAGCCGCCCCCAGGTGAAGCCGCCGAACGGGAACCGCCCGCGCACCGCCTCTTGCCCCACCCATACCGCGGCCGCCCAGCACGGCCACCACGCCAGCCGCGTCACGGCCGCGAGCGCGACCGCCGACCCGGCGACGATCGCGGCTTCGAGCAGCGCGAGGATGAGCCACGCGTTGGTGCCGGCGCCGGTCTGCAGCCAGGAGAGCAACGGCACGAAGAACGCGAGGCCGTACGACAGGCCGTAGAGCGCCGCGGGCCGCCACGGCTGGCGGTAGAGGGCGCCGAGCAGCAGGGCCGTGCCGAGGACGGCCAGCGGCCGGATCGCGAACGGCGGGAACGCCGCGGCAGTGAGCAGGCCACCGAGGACCGCGAGACCGGCGGCGAGTGGCGCGCCGAGCCGATCGCCGCGTACCCACTCCCCTGCGCCCACCGGCTCACGCTACGACACAGGGCCCAGCCGCCCTTCGGACCGGCATCTCGCGACACCGTTGTCTAGTGGGCGACTGGACCCTCGGCGAACGTCTCGACCTTGCGGTCGGCGGCACCCTCCTCGCTCCCGCGGGTGAGTGTCAACACGCCCCTGACCTGCGACGTTACGGCGTCGCCGCAGGTCAGCCGCATGATCGGCGATCTCGAGAATTCACCCGGGAACGACGACCGTGCCGGTCGCCGTCACGACGACGATCGGGTCGTCGAGCACCCGCGACGCCCGGCACAGCACGCGCGCCTGGAACGTCATCTCGCGGGACCGGTTGCCGCTCCGGACCAGCGTGGCGGTCGCCTCGACGACGTCGCCACCGCGGACCGGCGCGAGGAACGACACCCCCGAGTACCCCGCGAACAGTCCCTCGTCGCCGTCGGTCCTGATGCATACCTCGGTCGCGACGTCGCCGAACAGGCCGAGGACGTAGGCCCCGTCGACCAGGTTGCCTTCGTAGTGCGCGTGCGAGTACGGGACGTAGCGGCGGTGCGCAACGGTCGTCATGCCACGACAGCATGCACGAGGTATGACGCGACCTCACGCGGCGTCGTGCCCTTGCCGAAGACGCGGTCCACGCCGTACTCCGCGGCCCGCGACGCGTCGAACCGCGGCCCCCCGACGACGAGCAGCGGCCGGGCGCCAGGGAACGCCGCGCGCAGCGCCTCCGACACCTCCTTCGTGTGGTGTACGTGCGCGTCCCGTTGGGTCACGACCTGGCTCGTCAGGACCGCGTCGGCGCGTTCCGCGCGGGCCCGCGCGACGAGCTCCTCGGGGGTGACCTGCGCGCCCATGTTCACGACGCGGATCTCCCGGTAGTACTCGAGGCCCTTCTCGCCGGCGAAGCCCTTGACGTTGAGGATCGCGTCGAGGCCGACGGTGTGCGCGTCGCTGCCGACGGTCGCGCCGACGACGACGAGCCGGCGCCGCAGCCGCGACCGGATGGCGAGGTTGACCTCCTTTGCCGAGAGCAGCGGGAACTCGCGTTCGACGACCTCGACCTGGCTCAGGTCGACCAGGTGCGCCACGCGCCCGTACACGACGAAGAAGGTGAACGACGGCCCGATCGCCTTCGCGTGCACGACCATCGCCGGGTCGATGCCCATCTTGTGCGCGAGCTGCTGCGCCGCGCCCTCGGCCCGCGCGTCGTGCGGGATCGGCAGCGTGAACGAGAGCTGCACCATCCCGTCGCCGGTCGTGTCGCCGTAGGGGCGTACGACGGTCCCCCCGCTCATTCGGGGACCCCGCGGGCCCGCGAAGCGCGGTCGTGGGGATTGAGCAGCTCCGTAGCGGGGTTCCAGTAGTCGGGGCCGTGCGCGACGACGCCGTCGAGTCCCTTGCCGCCGTCCGGCGGCCGCTTCGTGATGCCGAACGTCCCGGCGCCGCTCGCGTTCAGCAGACCGTCGTCGACGATGCGTTCGAGCAAGTCGATCGACTCCGACAGCACCTGGCGCGCGCGGGTCGCGATGAAGCCGTCGCGTGGCGGGTGGAAGTCCTCGGCCAGGTTGCCGCAGGCGGTGCGGACGTACGCGACGTTCTCCAGCGCGAGGTCGCGGTCGGAGAGGAACGGCGTGACGATCCCCTCCGTCATCATCCCGACCAGGATGATGCCCTGGCCGGTCATCGTGCCGACCAGGTTGAAGAACCCGTCGAGCAGGTAGCCGGCGAAGACGTTGCCGGTCATGTGCTTGGTCGGCGGCATGTACTTCAGCGGCGCATCCGGGAACAGCTCGCGGACGAGCTGCGCGTGCGCCAGCTCCAACCTGAGCTGGTCAGGGATCGCCGGGTTGATCTCGAACGCGTGGCCGAGCCCGAGCTGCCACGGTTCGAGGCCCGCCTCCAGCGCGAACCGCTCGTTGAGCAGCTGCGACACGACGACCGTGTGCGCCGCGTCGACGGCGTCGGCGGTGGTGAGGTAGTTGTCCTCGCCGGTGTTGATGACGATGCCGGCGCGGGCGTGGACCCGCCGGGAGAACCGCTGGTCGATGAACGTCCGCCGCGGGTTGATGTCGCGGAAGATGATCCCGTACATGCAGTCGTTGAGCATCATGTCGAGGCGTTCGAGCCCCGCCAGCGTCGCGATCTCCGGCATGCAGAGACCGCTCGCGTAGTTCGTCAGCCGGATGTAGCGGCCGAGCTCGCGGCCGACCTCGTCGAGGGCCGCGCGCATCAGCCGGAAGTTCTCCTGCGTCGCGTACGTGCCCGCGTAGCCCTCGTGCGTCGCGCCCTCGGGGACGTAGTCGAGCAACGACTGCCCGGTCGAGCGGATGACCGCGACGACGTCGGCGCCCGCGCGCGCGGCGGCCTGCGCCTGCGGGATGTCCTCGTCGATGTCGCCGGTCGCGACGATGAGATAGATCCACGGCATCGGCGGGTCGCCGAGGCGCTTGACGAGCCGGTCGCGTTCGCGCCGGTTGTGGTCGATGCGCTTGACACCCGAGCCGACCGCCTTGCGCGCCAGGCTCGTCGCGCGGGTCGCGTCGCGCCCTGCCGGGATGCGGAAGGCCACGCCGCCGGTCGCCGCTTTCTGCGCCAGCGTCACGAGGTCGGAGTCCTCGCGAAGCAGCGCGTCCCAGACCGGCAGCGCCGCGCCGCTCTCCAGGCCCACGTCCGATCGCACCGCGTCGACGAGGCGGTTGACCCACGGGATGCCCTCGGCGTCCGCCCCCTGGATGCCCGCGAGCCGCAGCACCGCGCGTTCGACCGACACGGTCGTGTGCGTCCGCGCCATCCGCTCGACCGGCGCGGCGGCCTTGCGCGCCAGCGACCGTGCCTTCCGCACGACCGCCCGGTCGAGGTTCAGCTTCCGCTCCACACCGTCCGCCCTCTCACTACCGTCCGCAGGCACGCTGGTGACGTCGTGACGTCGGGCAGGCCCGCCTCGGACCAGCCCGCGTCGGTCGACCAGCCGGCGATGCGTTCGTCCGTCGGCCGCGGCGGCAACGGCAGCGCGTCCCACACCGCGAACGTCGCCGGCGCGCCCACCGCGAGCACCCCGCCCTCGTCGTCGCCGGCTGCGCGCCAGCCGCCGCGGGTCGCGGCGAGGAACGCCGCCCGCGGCGACACGCCGAACCCCTCGGTCCGGTGGTACACGGCGGCGCGCACGCCGCCCCACGGGTCGTACGGCGTCACCGGCGAGTCCGACCCGAACGCCATCGGCACCCCCGCCGCCGCGAACGCCGCGAACGGGTTGAGCCCCGCGGCGCGCTCGGCACCGAGCCGCGTCGCGTACATGCCCGACCGGCCACCCCACGTCGCGTCGAACGCCGGCTGCACGCTGGCGACAAGCCCTAGCGCGGCGATCCGCCGGACCGCCTCGGGCGACGTGGCCTCGACGTGTTCGAGCCGGTGCCGCCCGGCGACGACGCGCTCGCGGCCGACCTTCTCGAACGCGTCGAGCACCGTGTCGACCGCGCGGTCGCCGATGACGTGGAACCCGGCCTGCAGCCCGGCCTCGACGCACGCCTCGACGTGCGCGGCGACCTCGTCGACGTCGTGGTGCAGCGAGCCGCGCGTGTCGGCGTCGGCGTACCGCTCGTGGAACGCGGCCGTACGCGACCCGATCGACCCGTCGCAGAACAGGTCGCCGGCCGCACCGCGCAGCCCCAGTCGCCGCGGCGTCTCGACGTCGCCGAGCGCGCCCCAGTACGCGACCACGTCAACCCCGGTGTCCAGCCCCAGCAACGACACGAGGTCGGCCTCGCCCGCGACGTCGGGGCCGCTCATCTCGTGCACGCAGCCGATGCCGTGGCGGGCGGCCGCGACGAGCGCGGCGCGTTGCGCCTCGGCGATCTGCGTCGGCCGCAACGCCTCCCGCGCGACCCGGCGTACGACGTGGTGCGCGTCGAGCCGGACGAGCCCGTCGCCGGCCACGCCCTCGACGCCGTCGAGGTCGCACAGCGCGAGCAACGCCGACGACGCGACGGCGCTGTGCACGTCGGCGCGCGAGACGTAGACGAGCGAGCCGTACGACGCGCGGTCGAGCTCGGCGGACGTCGGTCCGCGGCGCTCCGGCCAGTCGGTCTCGTCCCACCCCGTGCCGATGATCGGACGGCCGCGCTGCAGCCGCGCGTACGACGCGACCCGGTCGAGCGCCTCGGCCAGCGACCGGCAGCCGTGCAGGTCGAGGCCGGTCAGCATCAGGCCGGTGCCGGTCGCGTGGCAGTGCGCGTCGACGAACGCAGGGGCGACGAACGCCCCGCCGAGGTCGACCGTCTCGTCGGCCCCGGGGTCGCCGTCGCCGAGCCAGACGATCCGGTCGCCGTCGACGACCAGCGCGGTCGCGGGCGGTCCGGGCGCGTAGACGCGCGCGTTGCGGTAGAGCGTGCTCATCGCACCCGACTCTCGAACAGCCCGCGCACCCCCGCATCCTCGCGCACCAGGTCGAGCGCCATCGCGGCGTGCCCGGGGACGTAGCCGTTGCCGACGAGCATCGTCACGTCGGCAGCCAGCCCCTCCGCGCCGAGCGCTGCCGCGGTGAACGACGTCGCCATCGAGAAGAACACCACCGTCCCGCCCTCGCGGGTCGCGAGGATCGCGCCGTGCTCGCACCCGGGTACGTCCACGCAGACGACAGTCACGTCGGCGGGCTCCCCCACCGCCGTCGCGAGCGCGACCGGGTCGCGGGCGTCCGCGATGACGACGTCGTCGGCGAGACCGGCGAGGCGCAGTGCCTCGGCCTCGGTGGACGTCGGGACGACGCCGACCAGCGACTTCGCGCCATGCCGTCGGGCGGCCGCGAGCGCGAGCGACCCCGACTTCCCCCCGCCCCCGACGACGCAGACGCGCGGCGCGGCGTACCGGTCGCAGACCCGCGCGACGAGCGCGGGTGCGCCGCAGACGTCGAGCACGGCGAGCGCGAGCGGCGCGGGCAGGTCGTCGGGCAGCGCCGCCGCGACCGACCGGCCGAACAGGATCGCGTGCCCGGTCGCGGGCACCTGCTCGGAGCCACCGTCCCAGCCCGACAGGTCGTCGAGCACCAGCGGCGTCAGCGTCAGCGACACGAGCGTCGCGACCCGCTGCCCGACCGAGAGACCGAGCGGCGACTCCGGACCGACCTCGTCGACGACACCGACGAGCATCCCGCCGGAGCCGGTGACCGGGTTCTGCATCTTGCCGCGCATCGCGACGATGCCGCGGACCGCGTCCCGGATCGCCGCGCCGTCCCTGTTGTGGGTCGAGGCGAGCTGGCGGTACGACGCCGCGTCGAGGTTGAGGCGCTCGACCGCGACCCGGACCTCGGACGGCCAGATCTCCGGCGTCGCGTCGAGGATGTCGGCCGCCTGCGGGAGCACCCCCGTCGGTGCGACCACACGGTGCAGCCCGATGGGCGAGGACGGCGTGTCGCGCACGCTCGCAACTCCCCTCTTTTCGGAAACTTTGCGGTGTTACGTTGCTCACACCGCATGATCTTCGTATCGTAGCGGTATGTCGACCCAGCCCTTCCAGTATCCGCTCGTGCGCGAGTTCGCCGAGCCCGACTGGGCCAGGCTGCCCGGGTACCGCGACGTCACGCCGGCCGAGTGGGAGTCCGCGCAGTGGCAGCGGGCGCACTGCGTGAAGAACCTCACCCAGCTCAAGGCCGCGTTCGGCGACCTGATCCCGGACGCGCTCGTGGCCGACATCGAACGCGACCAAGCCGAGCGCGCGACCATGTCGATCCTCGTCCCGCCGCAGATGCTCAACACGATGGACGAGACCGATCTGTGGTCCGACCCCGTCCGTCGCTACATGCTCCCCGCGTTCAGCGAACGCGACACCGAGTGGCCGTCGCACCCGCGCGCGACCCGCGACTCGCTGCACGAGCACGAGATGTGGACCGTCGAGGGTCTGACGCATCGCTACCCGACGAAAGTTCTCGCGGAGATGCTGCCGACCTGCCCGCAGTACTGCGGTCACTGCACCCGGATGGACCTCGTCGGCAACTCCGTACCGCAGGTCGAGAAGCTCAAGTTCGTCGCCAAGCCCGCGGACCGGCATCGGGCGATGCTCGACTACCTCCGCGGCCACCCCGAGGTCCGCGACGTCGTCGTGTCCGGTGGCGACGTCGCGAACCTGCCGTGGCGCCAGCTCGAGGCGTTCGTGGGCGAGCTCGTCGAGATCCCGAACATCCGTGACATCCGGCTCGCCTCCAAGGCGCTCATGGGGCTGCCGCAGCACTGGCTCCAGGACGACGTGGTCGCGGGCATGGAACGCCTGGCGCGCAAGGCATTCGCCTACGACGTCGACCTCGCGATGCACACACACGTCAACCACGCGCGGTCCGTCACCCCACTGGTCGCGAAGGCGTCCAAGCGGCTGCTCGAGGCCGGCATCCGTGACGTCCGCAACCAGGGCGTGCTCTTGCGCGGGGTCAACGCCACGCCCGAGGCGTTGCTCGAGCTCTGCTTCACGCTGCTCGACCACGCCAAGGTCATGCCCTACTACTTCTACATGTGCGACATGATCCCGGGCTCGGAGCACTGGCGGGTGTCGGTCGCCGAGGCGCAGGACCTCCAGCACGCGCTGATGGGCTACCTGCCCGGCTTCGCGACGCCGCGCATCGTGTGTGACGTGCCGTACGTCGGGAAGCGCTGGGTGCACCAGGTCGCCGAGTACGACCGCGAGCGCGGCATCTCCTACTGGACGAAGAACTACCGCACCGGCATCGAGCAGCAGGACGCCGACGCGCTGACTCGCCGGTACGAGTACTACGACCCGATCCCGACGCTCCCCGAGTCGGGTCAGGCCTGGTGGCGCGCCGAGACGGCGGCTGCGCACCACGCGCTAGCCCGGCGGCGGGCGAACGACTCGCGCGCCGCCGCCGAAGCGCTCGCCGGGTGACGTCCGGGCCTACGTTGACCAAACGGTCAGATTTCGGTACCTTTCCCCTTTAATCGTGCTTTCTTCCCCGGGGTGAATCATGTTGCGCCTGCTCGTCGCCGCTACTGCATGCCTCGCGACGGCAGCCGTCGCGCCCGCCGTCGCCGCACCACCAGTCGACCCGATCTACTTCGTCGCCACCGTCTCGCCCGGCCACGACTGCTCGGTCGGCGGCCGCTTCGACCCGGCCAAGGGCGAGTACACGGTCGAGGTCGCCGCATTCATGTACCGGACCGCGTCCACCGCTGACGCCAACCCGGTCACGATCGACAGCGCACGCTGTGTGCTGCTGATCAACAACGCCCAGGTCGCCAGTTTCACAGCGCTCCGCTTCGGCCCCGTCGCGATCCTTCAGCCCGCGGGGATCCAGATCCCCGCGAACCAGGGTGACGTGCTCTCGATCTGCACGTACACCTCGTGGACCGACGCCAAGGCGAAGCCGGGCTCGGACCAGCTGTGCACGACGCCGCCGTTCACCCAGGCCGTTCCGCAGCCGGGTCTCGACCTCGTCGATGCCGCGCTCAGGGTCCCCTGCACCGTCCTCAAGACACTCGCGCCGCTCAACCTGCACGACGTCGCGGAGGTCAGGGGTCCGGACGGCGACGTCTACTTCGGGGGCTCGCGCGTCGTCGACTGCTGACGAGGCCACGCCCTACTCCCAGTAGACCTCGACGAGGTAGCCGTCCGGGTCGCGTACGCGCAGCCATACGTAGTCGGGGTCGTCGCCCGCGGTGAGGATCTCGTGCCCTGCCGCGGCAAGCGTGCCGCGCATCGCCCGGACGTGCTCGGGACCGGCCAGCCGGAAGCCGAAGTGCCACCAGTCCGGCATCGGCTCGACGGGGCCGGGCGCGAGCGCGAGCTGGAAGCCGGTCTCGTCCGCGACGAAGAGGATGTCGCCGTGGTGGACGCCGGTGTGGAACCCGAAGAACGTCTCGTAGAACGCCCGCGACCGCGCGACGTCCGCCACGTGCAGGTGCAGGTGGTTGAGCGCCACGAGGGGGCGGCTAGCAACTCGCCGACCCCGTGCAGCAGCCGCACGTTGTCCGCCAGTCGGTGAACCCGAAGCACTGGTCGACCGGGAGGGTCGGCAGCCCCTGCGCGCCGGCGATGGCCGCCAGGTCGGCGTTGCTGAGCTCGGTGAGCCGCTCGCACTTGAGGGAGAGCGTCCGCTTCATGGGGGGTTCCTCCTGATCTGGGAAGCCGAGGGGCCGCACGATACCCGCCTTGGGCGGGCGGATGTGACGTAGGTCCCGGCAGGCGTGGTCCCTTGTAGGCAAAAGTGGCGTTCGCGCTACTGGACGCTTGCCAAACCGCCGAGTGGTGGGTATGGCGATCACCCTTGCTCCAGGCGCCCGCCCCGTTGCCACCCCCCGGAAACGGCGCCTCCTCGCGCCCTTCGTCCGCTGGAGCCGAGCGCTCCGCACCTACCTGCCCCAGGGCCGGCCGCTCACCGACGACCGTTGGGAAGCCCGGCATCGCGGCATCGTCGTGGTGATCTTGGCGCACGTTCCCGCGCTGTTCGCGATGGGCCTCGCGACCCACCACACGATCGTGCACTCACTCGTCGATGTCGTCCCGATCGCGGCCTGCGGTGCCGTCGCGCTGATGAAGCACCACGGCCGCTACGTCCGGTCAGCCGCCGCGACGCTCGGGCTCGTCGTCTCGTCGGCAGTGCTCGTGCACCTCTCCGGCGGCAACATCGAGATGCACTTCCACTTCTTCGTCATCGTCGGGATCATCACGCTCTACCAGGACTGGGTGCCGTTCGGGCTGGCCATCCTGTTCGTCGTCCTGCACCACGGCCTCATGGGCGCGATCGCGCCCAGGGCCGTCTACAACCACCCCGACGCCGTACGAAACCCGTGGCTCTGGGCCCTGATCCACGGCGGGTTCGTCCTCGCCGCCAGCGTCGCGCACATCCTCGCCTGGCGACTCAACGAGGACCAGGCACTCCGCGACGAGCTGACCCGCCTCCCCAACCGCGCGCTCCTCGTCGACCGCGTCCGCCTTGCCCTGGCGCGCCGCGCCCGCGACGGCCGCGACGTGACGGTGCTGTTCGTCGACCTCGACAGCTTCAAGAGCGTCAACGACACGATGGGCCACGCCGCCGGCGACAAGCTGCTCGTCGAGGTCGCCCGGCGGATCAATGCCGTCGTCCGGCAGACCGACACCGCCGCCCGGCTCGGCGGAGACGAGTTCGCCGTCCTGCTCGACGGCCACGACCAGCACGCCGCCGTCCGCATCGCCGACCGCATCATCGACGCGTTGACGGTCCCGATCCGCCTCGACGGCTCGCACGAACGCATCATCGGCGCGAGCATCGGCGTCGTCGCGGTCTCGAACGAGGCCGGCGTCGACCAGGTGCTCCGCAACGCCGACCTCGCGATGTACATGGCGAAGGCCGCGGGGCGCGGGCGGGTCGAGGTGTTCCAGGAGGCGATGTTCGACGACGCGCTCGAGCGCGCCGACCTCGAACGCGAGCTCCGCGCGGCCATCGCCGACGGCGGCATCACGGTGAGCTACCAGCCGTGCGTCGAGCTGCGCGACGGCTCCGTGACCGGCCTCGAGGCACTCGTCCGCTGGCACCACCCGGAGCGCGGTGCCGTACCGCCGATGACGTTCATCCCGATCGCCGAGGCGACCGGGCTGATCCTCGAACTCGGCCGCAACGTCCTGCGCACCGCCTGCAACGACATCGCGCGCGTCCGCGCCATCGAGCCGGGCCTCACGGTCGCCGTCAACGTCTCCGCGCGACAGCTCGCGAGCGCGACGTTCGTCGGCGACGTGGCCGCCGCGTTGCGCGACCACGATCTGCCCGGCGACGCGCTCGTCCTCGAGATCACCGAGTCGGTGCTCGTCCACGACGTGGGCAGTACCGCGACCCGGCTCGCCGAGCTCAAGGAGCTCGGTGTCCGGCTGGCGATCGACGACTTCGGCACCGGCTACTCATCACTGAGCTACCTGCGCCACTTCCCCATCGACATCCTCAAGATCGACCGCTCGTTCGTGGAGCAGCTCCCCGGCGACGGTGCGCCGCTCGCGCGCAGCATCGTCCGGCTCGGCCAGTCCCTGCACCTCGAAGTCGTCGCCGAGGGCGTCGAGGACGACGCCCAACGGGCCGAGCTGCAGCGCCTCGGCTGCGCGCGGGCGCAGGGCTTCCTGTTCGCGGAGGCGCGGCCGATCAGCGCGATCGAGGTTCTGCTTCGCCGTTCGCAGAGCCGCGCGGAGTGGTGGCACGGTCCGATGCCCGTCGTGCCATCACCCCGCGCGGCTCTGGACGGGGCTGCCGTCAACCACGCCTAGGGCCTGTCTCCCGGATCGGCGCCGGCGCGAGCGGGAGCCCGGGGCGTGGCTCGCCAGGCGGAGGAGGAGGCCGGTAGCAGCGCTACCGGCGACGACGACAACGCGGCGAGGCGCGGTCCGGGCCCCGCGCAGCAGGCGACGGGTCCGGGAGACAGGCCCTAGAACGCGAGCGGGCGGCCTTCGTACGGTGTCGAGAGGACGACCGTCGTCCGCGTGCTGACGTTCGCGGCCGCCCGGATCTCCTGGAGCACCGACTCCAGCGCGGCCGGCGTCGGTACCCGCACCTTGAGGATGTACGACTCGTCCCCCGCCACACTGTGGCACGCCTCGATAGCCGCGATGCCGGCCAGCCGGTCGGGCGCGTCGTCGGGCGCGCTCGGGTCGATCGGCTTGACCGAGACGAACGCCGTCAGCGGCAGGCCCAGCGCCTCCGGGTCGACGACCGCGTGGTAGCCGCGGACGACGCCGCGCTGTTCGAGGCGGCGTACCCGGGAGTGGACCGCGGAGACGGAGAGACCGGTCCGCTTCGCGAGGTCGGTGAAGCTCATCCGGCCGTCGTTCGACAGCAGCCGCAGGATCTCGGCGTCGGTGTCTTCCATCATGGTGCGGGAGCGTACGCGAGGCGCCCCCCGGACACGGAAAAGGCCGCCCGCGCGGAGCGGCCCTCCCGCCTGATACGACCGTGGGCTAACGGACCCGCGTGACAGACCCGTCGGCGTTGCGGACGTACTTCACGGCCGTGCCGATCACCGGACGGTGCGAACCGTCGTCGGTCATGGTGGTCGTGCTGTCCTTCCGCCCCGGCCGATCAGCCGCCCGCGCGCCGCGCGCGAGGACGGTGTAGCACGCCACGACCGCAAGCAGCGTGGCCAGCAGGACCGCAGCGGTCCGGCGCACTGCGATGGTGCTCATGTGCTGCTCCCGTCCGAGGGCCGGGGCGGTGCATGCGCACCGCCCGACGTACTCGGACGAGCCGGTCTCGCCACTCACTCCCCGGGTCGTCTAGGCGACCGTCTTGTCTCCGTGCGCCTCGCGGCGTCGGTGGGGACTCCCCGGATCATCGTGTCTCGCCCGCCCGGGCGAGTCGCCGCCCGGACGCTGTCCCTATCGGCAGCGCACGCCCTCGACTTGAATAGCACCGTG
>CBQZLL010000062.1:0-13328 GCA_967749945.1 uncultured Frankiaceae bacterium | reverse complement strand
TGATCACGAGTAACGACGGGCGCTCTATCGGTCGTCGTTACTCATGATCACGTGGTCGGGGCAGCACGTGGTCACTGGATCAACGCTTCCAGCTCCGCGTCGACCAGCGCGTGCACCTGCGCCTGCATCGCGAGCGGCTGGATCGTGTGGGTGTCGGTGGGCCCGTCGAGGATGCGGACGGCGAGGTTCGGCCAGCGGTCGAGCCGGTCGAACAACCCCTCCCGCGCGAGGTCCTCGCGCAACGGCTCGCCCGGGCTGAAGACGAGCAGCGTCCTGACTCCGCGGTCGCGCAGCCGGTCGAACCCGGGCGCGGCGGGCGCCCGCAACCCGCGGCGGCGTGGCGCGACGACGATCCGGGTCGCCGCCGCGCGCAGGACGCGCCCGACGTTCGCGATCGACGACCGGCCGCGCAGCAGCCGCCGCCACCCGCTCGCCTGCCAGACCCGGCGTAGGACCCGGCTGGTCCGGACGACGACCGCATAGGGGTCGAACGCGAACGTCAGCGGGTTGACCAGCACCACCCCGACGACCCGCGGATCGTCCTGCGCGACGTGGAACGACCAGTACGCGCCCGAGCAGAGCCCGATCAGCACGAACCGCGCGGGCAGCCCCTGCGCGACGACCGTATCGAGCAGCGCGGTGATCTCCGCGCGGTACGACTCCTCGTAGAACTGGCCGTCCGCGCCCGTCCAGCAGTCCTCGCCAGGCGCGTCGCCGATCGAGTGCAGGTCGACCCGGACGGTCGGGACGCCGCGCGCCGCCCAGCGGCGCGCGATCTCGACCCACATCCGGTTCGGTCCGGTACGGCGGATCGCGCCGGCGTTGAGGAGGACGGCGGTCAGGCCGGCGTGCGCGCCGGCCGGCTCGGCGAGGATCGCGGTGGAGGTGAGCATCCGTTCGTACCCGCCGTCGAGCGCGACCTTGCCGACCGTCGCCACGAGTGGCGGCGCCGCGCCCGGGCCGGCCGCCACGCCGAGCCATGCCGCGACCCGCGCCATGACGTCGTACGGCGGGAGGGACTCCTGCGGGCGGGCCATCAGGGCGGCGTAGCCGGGGCCGGGCGCGACCGTGACGGCGGCGCCCGCGAGGGCCTCGCACAACGCCTCGTCGACCGGGAGCCCGTCGCGGTCGAGCAGCAACGCGCGCGCGATCTTCGGGGGCCCCAGCGCGGTGAGGTCGAGGGCGTCGAGGTCCGCGACGGTCTCCGCCGACAGCAGGTAGCCGTTCGCGGCGACCGCACCGTCGGGCATGGTCGATCCCGCGCCGAGCCGCGCGAACGCGCGGAGCTCCCGCACGACCGCGCGCCCGCGGGCCGGGACGGCCCACAGCACGAGGTCGTCGAACGTCGCGCCCCCCGACGCCGCGGCGCAGGCGTAGAGGCCGCCAAGGCCGATGCCGACGGCCGCGACGCGGGTGCACCCGGTAGCCGCCCGCAGCCACGCACCGGCCACGGTGAGCGCCGCGACGGACGCCGCGACCCGTGCCCTGTCGCGGGCCGACCCCGTACTGTCGCCGGTGCCCGGCAGGTCCAGGCGCAGTACCGGGAAGCCCTGGGCCGCAAGGGATTCGGCCCAGGCGCGGCGGCTGCGGTACGAGCACGTGTCGTCCCAGCCGAACGGCGGGCACATCAGCACCGCCGTGTCGCGTCGCGGCTCGGCAGCCGAGTGCAACAAGACGAGTACCGACTCGCCGCCGACATCGAGGTACGACGGCGTCACAGCGCGACCGCCCCGCGCAGGTTGAGCGCGCGGACGGTCCCGCCCGCCCACGGCGCGTCGCCGCGGAGCAGCACGGTGCGCGTCCCGCCGGGCTCGACGGGAAACGCGTCGTCGTCGGGCTCGTACCCGGCGGCCGAGACCCGCGCGCCGTCGACGAACCGCGCGGTCGCGAGCGTTACCGCCATGCCCGCGGAGACGGCGCGCGCGGTCGCGGTGAGGCCGAGGCGGTCGGCGCTCTCGACGTCGTGCCGGCGGCCGAGTGGATGACGGACGGCCTGCGCTAGCAGCAGGCCGTCGCGCTCCAGCGACACGACGACGAGGTCGTGACCGGGCGGGCCGAAGCGGTACGCGTACGACGCGTCGACGAAGCGGCCGAGCACCTCCTCGACGCCACGGCGCACGGTGGTGCGCGGCGGGACGGCGACGGTCTCGGTCGCGACGTCGACGGGCAGCTCGCGGTCGCGGTACAGCGCGACGCGCAGGGTCGCGTCGAGCGGCTCGGCGGCGTCGTTCGCGACGTGGACATCGACGCCGTTGAGTCCCTCGTCGGTGGTCCACACCGCGACTGGCGCGAGGGCGCGACGCAGGTGGTGGTACGCGACCTTCGGCTCGCCCTGCGCATCGAGCAGCCCCCAGCCGTTGCCCGGCGCGAGGTCGCGCAGCCACAGCACGAGACCGCCGCCGCAGCCCGACCCGGCGCGCCGCCATTCGCCGAACACCTCGGCCATCACCTCGCCGGACACCGCGCGGGACAGGTCGGCGTAGCGTTCGGAGTCCTTGGCGCGCAGCACGTCCGGCTCGACGTCGTACAGCTCGCGCAGGTAGTGGTCGCGCACGTCGGCGAAGTCCCAGTCGGCGCCCGCGTCGCGCGGCGGGTCGCCCAGCTCGTCGCCGACGTTCGCGAACGCAAGGCACTCGGCGGCGAACGACACCGCCGCGAGCCGCGCGTCCGACAGCGGGCGGCGGTAGGCGCCGACCCCGAAATAGTGCGCGACCCCGGTGTTCGTCCGGAACGGCAGGTCGCCGCCGCTGGGCGCGGACGGGACGTACGGCACGCCTAGCTCCTCGTCGGCGACCAAGCCCGCGACGAGGTCGTCGCGACCGAGCGCCGGGTCGAGGCCGAGCATCGCGGCCTGCTGTTCGACCTCGTTACCCCCACAGAGGACGGCGAGGCTCGGCCGTGGGCCGACCTCCGCGAGCACGTCGCGGACCTCGGCCTCGACGGTCGCGCGGAACGTCTCGTCGGCGAACGGGTAGTCGAAGCTCGCGAACATGAAGTCCTGCCAGACGAGCACGCCGTACTCGTCGCAGGCGTCCCAGAACTCCGGCGACTCGTACGCGGCGGTCCCCGGGATGCGCAGCAGGTTGAACCCCGCGTCGCGCGCGCGGCGGACGGTCTCGCGGACGTCGCGCGTCGGGGTCCACACCGCGCCGCGGGCGAAGACGGGGACGTCGTTGACGCGCAGGGGCAGCTCCGCGTCGACAGCGCGGAAGCCGATGCGGCCGGCGTCGGCGCCGTCGACCGTGACCCGGTAGAGCGCGGGCTCGCCGTGCGTGTGCGGCCACCACCGCGCGACGTCGGAGACGGCCAGAGGCGAAGGGCCGCGGTGCACGCCGGTCGGGCCGGTCAGCTCGATCTCCCCGGCGGCCGCGACGATGCCGGACGTGCCGTCGAGCATCGCGCGGACGGCGGGGAGCGGCGCGCGGCCGGGCCGGATCTCGACGGGCCGCCACGGACCGACCGCGGCGGGCCACGGCGCCACGCCGGGCATCCGGCCGAGCAGCATGGTGCGATACCAGCGCAACCCGCCGGGCGCGAGCCGGGTCCGCCATCGCGCGCGCGGCGTGCGCGGCATCGCGAGCAACGGCGCCAGCGCGCGACAGCGGATCGCCAGCTCGGCCTGGCCGCCGTACGCGATGTCGTACGGCGCGAACATCGACTCGCCATGAGCGACGAGGACGCCGTCGAGGTAGACGTCCGCGACCGTCGCGACACCGCCGAGATGCAGCACGAGGTCGTCGCCGTCGACAGCGGGCAGCCGGACGCGGAACCACCAGTCTTCCGCGTCGAGGTCACGACCCTCGGCGGGCACCGCGTCGGCGACCGTGCCCGGCACGAGCGCGGGCACCCACCCGCCGGGTTCGCCACCCGGCGGCGCCGCGGCGACCTCCCATCCGTCAGTGACCGGCAGCCGCATCGAGCCGCTCCTGCGCCTCGTCCCACGCGGCCGCGAGCGCCGCGACCGCCGGCTCGGGGTCGAACTCCTTGCGCCGCGCGAGCTTGAACGACAGCGTCTTCGACCCGGCGACGATGCGCCGGAACGCCTCTGCCGCAGCGGATTCACGCCCCTCGAACAGCCAGTCGACGTACGACGCCGCGAGGTCGAACCCCGCCCCCGCCATCCGTACGGTCGCGAACGCGTACGCGTGGTAGCCCGCCGGGTCGCCCGCGACGAGTGCGGGCAGGTCCGCCGCGAGCCGCCCGCCGAAATGCGCGAACGGGTTGGTCGCGGGCCGCCGCGCGAGATGCACCGGCAGCACCGCGCGCGCGGCCGCGCGCAACGCCGCGCCCGACAGTCGCGGCCCGGCGTCGAAGCGGACGAGCTCGGTGTACGGCGGCAGCGCGTACCGGAAGACGCAGCGGAAGTCGTCGCCGTCGAGGTCGTAGAGGCCGCAGTTGTGGAAGTACCGCAGCCGCTCGCCCGCGACGTCCACCGACTCGACGACGACCGACGACTTCACGTGCTCGGTGCGGTAGCTCGTCGCCACGGTGTCCGGCAGGTAGTACGAGTCGAGCTCGACGATCAGCGTGCGTCCGTTCGCGATCTGCTCGGCCGCCTGCTCCGGGATCGACCGGTACGGCTGCATCTCGTGGATGTCGATGCCGAACAACGACTCCAGCTCGTCCGGCGGTGGCTTGAAGAACGTGAACTGGTCGCCTTCGAAGTCGGCGCGCACGGTCGTGCCGAGGACCGCGAGCGGCTCGTCGCCGCGCGCGTGCAGCAGCTCGATGAGGATGTCGGCGTAGCAGTTGGTCTCGGGGTACGAGCGACCGCTGTCGTGCACCGGGTGCGGCTGGTAGGTCGCCGGGTCGAGGCCGAGCAGCGCGGTCACAACGCGAGCCCCTCGCGGACCGGGGCGGGCCAGGCCGTGACGTCGAGACCGTGGGTGCGGAACAGCGCGAGCGCGACGCGTTCAAGACCGAAGCCGAGGCACGCGGTGTGCGCGACGCCGCCGCCGGCCATCGCGATGCCGTACCGCGAGGTGAAGTGCTCCTGGTGGTAGTTGAACGACGCGACCGCCGTCGGTTCAGGGCCGGCAATGCGGACCTGCGCCTCGAACTTCAGCTCCTGCTCGCGCTGGCTGCGCGCGAGCATCCGGCCGGCCCGGCCGAAGAACGGGTCGGTCGCGACGTCGGCGTTCACGTCGAGCCCGACCGCGCGCAGCAACGTCACCGCGCGGTCGCGCCACGTGTCGCGCCAGGCCGACACCGTCTCGGGCTCGCCCAGGCGGACCATCTCGCGTTGCCGGAACGACTGCAGCCGAGCGGGGTCCTCCGACGGCTCGTGCCGGAACACCCACGCGCCACCGAGATCGAGCGTCGTACCACCCGGCGGCAGCGGGCCGCGCGCGCCGATCGCCGGGTACGCCGGGTAGCAGGCTGCCGGGGTCAGCACGAGGTCGGTGGCGCGCTCCACGAGCGCCTCGTCGAACGCGAACACCGTCCCGGCCAGGTGCGGGAACGACACGAGGTACTCGTTGCGCTCCAGGTACTCCCGGGGCAGCAACGGCGGGAAGCACAGCCGTTCAGGGTCGTCCGTCGCACCGGCAACGGTGACGAGCGCGTCGACCGCGCGGACGACGGCGTCGAACTCCGCGCTGTGGCCGTAGAGCCCGGGCACGCCGGAGTCGACGAGCAGTCCGCGGTCGAGGAGAGCGGCGCGGTACTCGTCGTAGCCGACCGTCATCACACGTCCTTGGCGATGAGCAGCAGCCCGGCGTTCGTCGCGTGGATGCGGTCGTTGGCGATCATCAGCGGGGCGGAGAGCGCGTCGCGGAGGTGCCGGCCGACGCTGAACGGCGTGTCGTTCTTGTAGCCGACGATGCCGCAGACGTCGAGTGCGCCGAGGCAGATGCGCGGCGCCTGCTCGGACGCGGCGATCTTGAGGTTGTTGAAGCGAAGAGCCGCGGCCATCGTGCCGACGTCCTCGGCGGCGGTGAAGTAGCGCAGCGCCGAGCCGACCTCGGCCCGGAGCAACGTGAGGTCGCCGAGCAACGCGGAGAGCTTGCGCGCGGTCGGCGGCGTCTCGCCCGGACGTTGCTTCGCGGCCGCGCGGACGAACGCTCGCGCCCGGTCGAACGCGTCCGTCGCGACGCCGAGCCAGACGTGCGCCCAGAGCAGGTGCGAGATCGGGACCATCGACTCGGCCGCGACCCGGGGGAACGGCACCGGCAGCACCTGCTCGGCCGGAAACTCGGCGCGGACGACGAATCCGGGCGAGCACGTCCCGCGCATGCCGAGCGGGTCCCACGTGCCCTGCTGGTCGAGCGTCGCCTGCTCGCGCCGGGTCAGCACGATGACCTGGTCGCCGGGCTCCGCGTCGGGCGCGCGGCGGACCGTGGTGAAGAGGTCGTCGGCGTACTCGGCGTAGCTCACCGTCGGCGCCTGCTTCTCGAACCGGCAGCGCCCGTCCTCGGTCGCGACGGCCGCGACCGACCGGCCCATGTCGCCGCCGGTGCCGACCTCGGACGTCACCGACGCGACGAGCCGTTGCTCGGCGGCGAGCTCGCGGAGGTACGCGTCGTACCAGGAGTCGCCGCGGCCGTGCCGCAGCATGATCGCGACCTGGATCTGGTGCATCGCGTAGACCATGCCGCTCGAGCCACAGGCGCGGGCCAGCTCCTGGCACCCGGCGGCGATCGCCTCGAACGAGACGCCGAGACCGCCGAGGTCTGCCGGCAGCAGGGCCGACAACGCTCGCGCCTCGCGCAGTGCCGCGACGGTCTCCTTGGGGAACCGCGCGTCCCGGTCGACCTCGTCCGCCGGCGGCGCCGCGATCTCCCGCGCGATGCGGCGTACCTCGTCGAGGAACGGCTGGTCGGCGCTCAAGCGGCTGGTTCCCCGCGCAGGGTCGACACCGCGGCAACCATCGCGCTGATGCTCTCGAACGCGCCGCGGGTCAGCATCTCGTCGGGGAACTCGACGTCGAACGCGTCCTCGAGCGCGAGCATGACGTTGACGCTGGCGTGCGACGTCATGCCCGCCTGGTAGAGGTCGGCGTCGTCGCCGAGCGTGCTCACGTCGACGGGCAGGCGGGCGTGAGTCGCGAGGACGTGACGAATCTGGTCGATCATCGTGGCGCACACGGTAGTGCCCCGCTGACGAGTACGTCAGGGGCTGCTACCCGAGCGCGGGGAGGAGCACCCGGCGGCCCAGGACGAGCCCGCTGGCGAGCACGAGCCCGAGGGCGACGGGGAGCACGCCGCGCGAGGGCGCGAGCGGCCGGACCGGAGCCGGCGCGGCGTCGAGCCGGGCGACCGGCGCGGTGGTCGGGCGGGGCAGGGCACCCTGAGCGGCTCCGGTCACGACGGGCGCGGACGCGGGTACGGTCGCGGTGGGCACCTGCTCGGCCTGGTCCGCGAGACGGATCGCGCGCGGAGTCGGCGACGCGCCGGGCGCACCGGACGTCGCCGTGCCGGCCGACCGGGTCCCCAGCGGGCTGAACGCGGCGAACGGCGCGTGGTGCTTCCACTTCTTGTTCGAGGTCGGTGTCGGCGTCGGGGTGGGCGTCGGTGAGGTGACCGGCGCGCCGCGGAGGATCGCGCCGGTGAGCGGACCCATCGTCAGCGAGGTGACCGGCGCGCCCGACGCGTCGACGAGGCCGGCCGGGACGGACAGCGTGACGGTCTGCGTGCTCGACGGGTTCACGGCGGCGAAGCCCGCGGCGAACGTCCGCGTGTAGGCAGCCCCGACCTTCGTCACCGCGCCGGTCGCGAGCCCGAGCTGCCAGCTCTGCTCCGTACGGAACGGCGCCTTGACGTAGTCGTCGACCGCCTCGAACGCGCCCCGCCCGCCGCCCCCGATGAGGAAGGACGCGAGGCCGTACTTGTACGACCGGCTGTCGCTGTCGACGCTGCGGGTCACGGCGAGGTTGAGACCCGGCGCGGCCATCTCGGCCTGCACGGCGGTCCAGCCGCTCGAGCCCCAGTCCCAGAGGTAGTCGCCGACGTCGTTCGGGTCGGTGCCCCAGTGCGCGTAGTTCTCCTCCATGCCGCCATCGGCGAGCCCGGTCCAGTCGGCCCAGAGGCCGGGGTAGAGACGGGCCTCGCTGATGTTCGGGATGAGGAGCTTGCCAACGGCGTGCAGCTTGGCGCCCGCGGCGGCGATGAGTGCGCGCTCGCCGGCCTGCAGGTCGTACTTGGTCGGCGCGCCCGCGAGCGTTCCGGAGAAGTAACTGCCCATCTTGGTCAGGGCGTTGTCGGCGAGGACGCCGTCCCAGCCGTTCGCGGCGACCTCGGTCGCGACGCGGTCGGCCCAGCGCGCCTGGTACGCGGTGTTCCAGACGGCCATCTGCCAGTGCCCGGGGTACGGCCCCCACTGCACGCGGTTGCCGTTGGTGTCGAGCGCGAACCAGGCCGGGTGCAGGGTGTTCGACTCGACGTAGCCGACACCGGTCGGCAGGTACGTGGCGTCCTGGCCGTTGACGACCGCGCCGGCGTACGACCGGGTCGACGACAGGCACTTGTAGACGAGGACGGTGATCGTCGGGTTGAGCGCCTTGAGCTTGTGCAGCGCCGTGGTCTCCCAGGCGTTGAGGATGACGACGCGGTAGCGGGTCGCGGCGGCGGTGATCTCGGCGTCGGTCGGCGAGCCGCTGGTCTTGTACCAGAGCGCCGGCGGGTTGGTCGACACGGCCTGCGCCGCGGGGGCGCGCAGCGCGACCGGCACGGCGAGGGTCGCCGCGGCAGCGGTGACGGTGACGAAACGGGCGAGGAACCGGGACCGGGTAACGACCACGCTCTGTCATCGACGGCACGGTCGATGGGCTTGAGGGCCGTACGTCGTTACGCCACCTGGCCGACCACTACCCCGTTTTCGTGATCTTGGCGATGGTTTGCACCATATGCGTGCGGAAGATCGCCAAGATCACGAGTTTGGGAGGGGCGGTGGCGCACAATGGCGCGCGGGCAGCAGCGGCGCGCGGGCGCGGCGGGAGGGTGTGGGTGAGCTCACCGGAGGTGCTCGCGGGCGCCACCGCCGCCGCCGACCGCGCCGCGGCGTCCCCCGCGGACCGGACGTGGGGCGAGGACGAGCGCGCGGCCGTCTGGTTCGTCCTGCTCCCCGCCGAACCGGACGGACCGGTCGTACTCGCCGATCTCCCCCCGCGGGTGACCGCGCTGCTCCTGCGGCGCTACCCGCGCGCGCTCGCCCTGTCCCGGGACCCGATGCCCGGCGCGGTCGTCTGGGACGGCGTCCGCCCGCCGGTCGGGCAGGGCATCGGCCTGCTGGTCTGTACGGCGGCCGCGCGGGATGCGCTCGCCCCCCTCGCCGCGCCGGGTGCCGCGGTCGCCGTGGTCGGCGGGCGCCCGCGCGGCGCCGACGTCGCCCTCGCGCCCGACGGCGTCAACCCGGAGGCGGTCACCTTGCCGGACGCCCGCGCCCGGGGTGTCAGCGGTCTGCTGGGCCGCGCGGTCGGGAGCCGGGTGGCGTTGCGGATCACCGGCGTCGAACGCTCGCTCGCCGCCGCGGTGCTCGCCGACGCGGCACCCGTCGTCAGCGGGCCGTTGCGGCTCACCGGTGTCCTCGTCGGGGGCGAGGCCGTCCTGCGCGGCTCCTCGCCCGCGGGCGACGTTGCCGTAGTCGTCGCGCTCCCGTCGCCGGAAGGCCGTACCGACCCGCTCGGCACCGTCGCGGCCGCGGTACCGCACGTCCGCGAGTGGCTGCCGCGCGAGCTCGGCACCGGCGTGACCCTGGGGTGCCGGTGGCGGGCGTACGCCTGGGCCGGCGCCACCGCGGGGCGCCGCACCTGGGCCGTGCACGGCCCGGGCTGGGCGCTCGCCCGGCGGATGGCGGCGACCCTCGGCGAGGCGCGGACCGGCGTCACCGGGCCCGGATGGACACGCCGCTGGGCGACGCCGGCGACGCCGTTCGGACCGGCAGTCGTCGAACGCTTCGAGTCGCTGCTGGCGGCGCTGCCCGACGGCGTACCGACCGCGTGGTGCCACGGCGACCTGTGGTCCGGCAACCTCCTCTACGACGGCGACCGCGTCACCCTCATCGACTGGAACAACGCGCGGTCGGACGCGCCCGCGGGCATCGACGGCATCCTCGTCGAGGCGTGGCGGCGGCTGTACACGCAGAGCCGGACGTTCGGCCAGGCGTGCGCCGGGCTCTGCGCGGCGGATGCGATCCCCGACCTCGTCGTCGGCGGCCGCCCCTGGGCGGAGTGGTCGGACGACGAACGGCGCGCGCTCGTCGCCGCGGCGTTCCTGCTGCACGTCGACAACCGGGCGGTCCGCGACCTCGACGCGGACTGGCGCGAGGCCAATCTGCTGCCGTTCATCGGGCCCGACGCCGTGCCCGCGCCCGACGAGCCCGTCGGCCCGAGCCTCGAGTCACGGGCCGCGCGCGGCGGGCTCTGGCTCGCGGCGGGCACGATCGCGAGCAAGGGCATGCAGACCCTCGTCCTCGTCGTGCTCGCCCGGTTGCTCGCGCCGCGCCAGCTCGGCGTGCTCTCCATCGGCGCCCTCGTCGTCAACGTCGCGGGCGTGGTCCAGGACCTCGGCGCGAGCGACGTGCTGACGTACCAGGCGACCCGGGTACGCGACGCCGCGCGCACCGCACTGACGATGCTGCTCGGCGGCAGCCTCGTCGTCACGGCGGCCTGCTGGGTCGCCGCGCCCTACCTCGCCCGGTTCCTCCGCGCGCCCGACGGCACCGGCGTCATCCGCGGCCTGACGATCGTGCTGCCCTGCTACGCCGCCGCGTCCGTGACGACGGCACTGCTCCGTCGCGACCTCGACTTCCGGCGGCGGATGGTGCCGGACGTCCTCCCCGCGGTCGTCGGCGGCGTCGTGTCGATCGTGCTCGCCGTACTCGACTACGGCGTGACCGCGCTCGTCGCCGGCCAGATCGTGCAGGGCGTCCTCACGCCGCTCGCCGCGTGGACCGTGGGCCAGCGGATCAGGCCCGGGTGGGACCGCGGGCTCGCCCGCGACGTCATCGCGTACGGCCGGCATGTCGTCGGTGCCGACGTGCTGCAGCTGGTGCTGCTCAACGTCGACTACACGATCGTCGCGCGGGTGCTCGGCGCGACCGCACTCGGCCTGTACTCGCTGGCGTTCCGGCTCTGCTACCTGCCGTTCGTCAACGTCTCGTACGTCGTAAACGGCGCGGCGTTCCCGTACTACTGCCGCCTGCGGTCGCGCGACGACCTGGCGCCTGCACTGACCCGCGTGACGAGCGCGCTCGCGGTCACCGTGATGCCGGTCTACGCGCTCGTCGCGTTGCTCGCGCCGCACATCGAGGTGCTCGGCGAGAAGTGGCATCCCGCCGTCGGCTCGGTCCGTGCACTCGCCTGCTACGGGTTGCTGCTGTCGTTCGCGCAGGGCGGGCAGACGGTGCTGCGCGCGGTCGGCCGTCCGGACCTCAACCTGCGCGTCCGCGCGTTGCACGTCGTCGCGCTCACCGCGACATTGCTGCTGCTCGCGGACCGCGGCATCACGACCGTCGCCGTCGCGCAGGCCGTGGTCGCGGGCGTCGTCACGGCGATCACCTGGCGGCAGGTCCGCGGTCACGTCCCGCAGCTGTCGTACGCGTCGTTGGCGCGACACTTGGTGCCACCCGCGGCCGGGACGCTCGCGATGGCGGCGGCGGTCCTCGCGGTGCGTGCCGCGGGTCTCGACGAGCAGGGCTCGCTGACCGTGGCGACGGTCGACGCGGTCGGCGGGATCGTCGCGTACGGCGCCGTCGTCTGGTGGCTCGGCGGCGCGCGGTTGCGCGAGGCATGGCGACTGTTCCGGGCGCGGTCGTGAACTCGCACCGGATGAACCCCCTCGTCCGCGCTGCCGGCGCCGTGACCCACGCCGGGCTCGGTGCCCGCGACCGCGCGCTCGGGCCGCGCGGGGGTCTCACGATCGTCGGCTGGCACCGGATCGACGACGGACCGGGCATGCTCTCGACCCGAGGCGCCGAGTTCGCTCGACACCTCGACGTCGTCGCCGGCGAGGGGTGGCACGTCGTCGCGTTGCCCGACGCGGTCGCGGGGCTGGCGGCGGGTACGTTGCCGCCGCACGCGCTCGCGCTGACATTCGACGACGGCTACGCATCGGTGGCCGATGTCGCGTGGCCGCTGCTGCGCGAGCGGGGTTGGCCTGCGACGCTGTACGCCGTGTCCGGCTACCTCGACGGCACCAGCCGGTTCGGTTGGGACCGCGCCGACGACGCCGATACGCGACTGCTCGACGCGCAGGGGCTGCGCGACGTCGCCGCCGACGGGCTGCATGTCGGCTCGCACGCCGTGTCGCACCGCTGGCTCCCCCACCTCGACGCAGCCGCCGTCGCGCGCGAGGTCCGCGACTCGCGAACCGCGCTGGAGGACGTGCTCGGGACGCCGGTGCTCGACTTCGCGTACCCGATGGGCGGGTGGAACGCCGCCGTCCGCGACGCCGCCGCCGCCGCGGGCTACCGCTCGGCTGTCACCGTCGATCGCGGTCGCAACGCGCACCGCGCCGACCCGTTCGCGCTACGCCGCGCGTTCGCGCCGCGAGGTGCCGCCGACGTCGCCCGGACGCTCTCGGGCGCGTACACGTTCCTCCGGCCGCTCGACCGGTGGCGGACCAGGTCGGGACCGGCATGGCAGGACTGAGCGTCACTCGTCGTAGCCCGGAGACCGTCGTCCTGCCGGTCGCGCTGGCGTTGGTGCTCCCCGCCCTCGTCGTCCGCGAGCCGGTGCTCACCGCGATCGGTCTGGTCGCGGCGGTTGGGGCGGTCGCGTTGCTGCTGCGCCTGGAGTGGGCGCTGCTCCTCGTCGTCATCGCGGCGCCGTTCGAGGGCTACGCCGCCACGGTCAGCAGCGACTCGACGAAGCTCGCCGGCCTGGTGCTGTTCGCGGGGTGGGTGCTGCGGCTGCTGCTCGACCGGAAGCGGACCCGGCTCCGCCACCCGGCGGTGACCGCCGCCGCCATGGTGCTCGTCGTCGCACTCGCCGCGGCGGTGCACCACACCAACGACGGCGGCGTCGTGGTGCTCGTTCGGTACGCGTCGTTCATCGGGACGTTCGTCGTCGCGGCCGACGTGTTGCGCGGGCTGGTCGCGCCGGTGGTCGTGATCCGCGCCTTCGTCGTCGCGTGCACCCTCGCGGCGGTCGGCGGGGCGTACGGCTTCCTCGCCCTCGGCTACGACCGCGCGCACGGTCCGCTCTCCGACGCGAACGACCTCGCGTTCTTCCTCGTCGCAGCGTTCCCGTTCGCGGTGATGCTCGCGCGCACTGAACGCCATAGGACCTTGTGGCGGCTCTGCGCGCTCGTCCTGCTCGGCGGGACGGCCACGACGCTGTCGCGTGGTGCGGTCGTCGCGCTCGCGGCGATGGCGCTGTGGGCGCTCGGCTC
>CBQZLL010000061.1:0-13440 GCA_967749945.1 uncultured Frankiaceae bacterium | reverse complement strand
CGACCGCCACCGCGCCGAGCGTGTCGCCGTGGTAGCCGTGCTGGAGGGAGACATACCGCGGTCGATGCTCCCCGCGCTGCTGCGCGGCCTGGTACGCCATCTTCAACGCGGCCTCGACCGCGCTCGACCCGTCGCCCGCGTAGAAGGCACGGGTCAGCCCGGCGGGTGCCGACGCGACGAGGCGCTCGGCGAGCGCGACCGCGGGCTCGTGGGTCAGCCCGAGGAACGTCGCGTGCGCGACCCGGTCGAGCTGCGCGCGGATCGCGTCGTCGATGGCCGGCTCGCGGTGGCCGTGCACCGTGACCCAGAGCGAGGAGACACCGTCGAGGTACGCGCGGCCGTCCTCGTCGACGAGATACGGGCCGTACGCCGACGCGATCGCGAGCGGCGGCTCGTCCGCCCACACCGTGTGTTGCGTGAACGGGTGCCACACGTGTCGCGCGTCGCGGTCAGCGGTCGTCGTCATCGGTCTCCTCACCGTGCTCGGGGCAGTGCGCGGTCCAGCCGAACGGCAGCACCTGGACGACCAGGCGCCGACCACAGCGCGAGCAGTATCGCGGGGGTTCGAGGTCGGGCTGGGTCACAACGCGTCGTCCGCCAGCCGCCGCAACGCGGTCACCACGTCGCCCACGACGGCCGTCGCCGTCGACTCGCCGCCCGCGCCGGTCCCGCGGGAGGAACAGCCGCCCGGCGCCCTCGGTGTCGACGACGACGGCGTTGTCGACGGCGGAGACGGACGCGAGGAGTTCATCGGCGGACAGCCTACGGACCCGGACGTCGACCTCGACGCGGCTGCCGCGTCGTTAGGCGCGGGCGACGAGACTGAGGACGCCGCCGCCGCCCGCTGCCTTCGTACGTCACGTCGGCGAACGACACCGGCACGCCGAACGCGAGCCGCGCGAGCAGCACCACCTTCGCGGCGGCGTCGCGACCGGTGAGGTCGTTGGCGGGCCAGCCGAGGGTGAGCGCTGCGTCTTGTTCGGGGGATATGTCCCACTTATCGTCGTCGGATGAAGAGACTGCTCGTCGCCGCCGCCGGCCTCCTGCTCGGCCCGGTGCCGATCGCGGCGCACGCGGCGTCGTTCGACTACCGCGGCGGCTGCCACTTCGTGACCCTGAACGACACGACGCCCGGCGGTCCGCTCGGCGGGCAGGATGCCTGGACCGGCGTCGTGTACCTGGACGTCGTCCCGATCGACACCGACCTCATGGCTCCGTCCGGCGCGACCGCGACGGTGTCGTGCGAGCTCCGGATCGACGGCCTGAGCCAGGGCGTCGTCCTCGGCCCGACGACCGGGACGGGCGTCGTGGTCGACGCCCGCCAGATCCAGTTCACCGCCCAGATCACCGACGTCGTCGCCCTGTGCGACCACGTCACCGTCGGGTCGGAGACGATCGTCTCCTGCGCCGGGCCGCCCGAGGGCGGCCTCGTCCCGCCGCCCGTCGTCGACCTCTTCGACCAGATCATCGACACGGCGGGCCCCGTGTTCGATCTGGTCAACGGCGTCGTCGGGCAGCTCGAGCCGGTGGTCTGCGGCGAGCTCGTCGCTCTCGCGCCGGCCGTCAACGGGCTCGGCCACCCCGAGCTCGCGCACATCGACCCGGCCACCGGCGACCTACACCTCGCCGGCGCCGTCCTCCAGGCCCTCGGGGTCTCCCCGTACGCCCCCAACTACGACGTGTGGTGGGACTGCCCGCCCTCGTAGGGCTTGACGAAACGCTCGTCGTGGCGTGCTTTGCCAGCCCACATCTCGTGATCTTGGCGAGGTTCTGCACGCATATGGTGCACAACCTCGCCAAGATCACGAAGTTTTGGGACGGCCGACCTGGTCCGGGCCGTTTCGCCAAGCCCTAGCGGCCGCGCGGGCGGCAGATCAGCCGCTCCCGCAGTGTGATCGGGCTCGGCTCGAAACCGGTCGGCTGCCACGACTTCGCGAGCTGCGGGGCCGACGCGACCGGCGCCTGCCGGTTGAACCGCAGGATGTCGATGCCGCGCACCGCGTCGACGGAGTACACGTACTGGTCGTCGACCCAGTACGCGCCCCAGGTCTCCGTCGTCACCGGTTGGAAGTACCCGACCTCGGCGAGCGCGCCGGTGCGCTCGTCGACCTTGATGAAGCGGACGCCGTGGTCGTACCAGCCGGCCGCGACCATGCCCTTGCGGTAGTCGAACCAGTGGCTCGAACACCCGACCACGTCGGCGGGCGGGTTGCCGTCGTCGAAGTTGCCGTTGACGGGCTTGATCGAGGCAATCTTCTTCGCCCTCGTGCCCTTGTTGAAGTTCACGATGCTCCAGCTCGACACCGCCGCGCTGCCCGAGTCGCACGTCCCCGGCGACAGCCACGTCTCGTCGCCGCCGACGACGAGCTCGCCCGGCTTCAGCAACAGCGACCGGTCGTTCCTCTTGCGCGACTTCCACCGGTCGGCGTTGGGGCGCAGGTTGTTGTGCCAGCCTCCGGTGCCGACCTTGATGAACGTCGGGTGCGCGGGGTCGCGCCGCGGGTCGATCACCCGGTGGTCGTCCCAGAGCAGTCCGGCCGCGTCGCGGCTCGCGTAGTGGACCGCGCCCGCGCCGTACTCCGAGACGAGCTTCGGGTTGGCCCGGTCGCGGATGTCGTAGATCCAGCCGGACGACGCGTAGACGTAGGTGCACTTCGCGTCCGCGCAGGTGGCGGTGTGGGTGCCGTCGGGGATGACGCCGACGACGTGCGGCGCGTTCACCAGCGACGTGTCGACGACGTAGGTCACCGGCGGCTGGCCGAAGCCCGGGTCGGACGCGAGGAGCACCGTGTTGCCGTCGTCGGAGACGGCGACGGATTCGTTCTCCCAGTGCGGGCTGGCCAGCGTGCCAAGCGGGATCGGGATGGCCGGGTTGGTGACGTCGTAGATCGACAGGCCCTTCGTGCCGCTCACGTAGAACCGCCGCTGCGTCCCCACCATGAGCACTCGGGCGCCGATGGCGGGGGCGTCGAGCGGGACGTTCGCGACCCACGTGACGTTCGGCGACAGGAAACCGCCCGGGCCGGGGTCGGCGGACGACGGGACACCCGCGCTCGTCGCGGCGAGAGCGACGACGGACAGGACCGCGAGCCGGCTGAATGAGGGGGACATGCCCCGTTTGTACGACTCGTTCGGCCGCGCGACAAGACCCGGCGCGTGGTCGGGCTAGACGTCTCTCCGCCGCAGGCGACGGGCGCGGTGGCCTGCTGCTGCTGACCGGCGAGGCGGGCATCGGCAAGACCGCGCTCGGCGCAACGTTGCCGTCGGAGGGCGACGCGACGGACCCGCGGCAACGGTTCGCGCTGTTCGACACGGTCGCCGAGCTACTCGCTACGGCCGCCGGTACTGTCGGTGGTGTGACGGACGCGCGAGTCGTCGACCATCCGGCGGCGCTGCGGTACGAGGTGTGGGCCGGCGACGACCTCGCGGGCTACTCGGCGTACGCGCGCTCACACGACACCATCACGTTCATGCACACCGAGATCGAGCCGGCGTACGAGGGTCACGGGCTCGGGTCGATCCTCGCGCGCGGCGCGCTCGACGGCGCGCGGGCGTCCGGGCTGCGGATCAGGGTGCTGTGCCCGTTCGTCCGGGCCTTCATCGAACGCCACCTCGATGAGTACGGTGACCTGGTGGAGCCCACCGAGCCGTGAGCTACAACCGGGCGGTCGCCGACCAGCCCGCGCCCGTCGTCGCGACGTCGGCGCGCATCGTCGGCGACGCGCAGGTGGGGGCCGGCGCGATCCTCGCGATGGGACTCGTCGTCCGCGGCGACGTACGCATCGGCAACCACTCGGTCATCCTCGAGAACGGCGTCGTCGTGGGCTCGCCCGAACATCCCGTTCGCATCGGCCAGCGGACGGTCTTCGGCCACCGCGCGACGGTCGTGGGCGCGACGGTCGGCAACCTCTGCGAGATCGGCAACGGCGCGATCCTGCTGCCCGGCGCGCGGCTCGGCGACGGCTGCATCCTCGGCGAGGGGACGCTCGTCCCCGAGGGCACCGTCGTACCCGACCAGGCCGTCCTGGTCGGCCGCCCGCCGCACGTCATCCGCTACGCCACCGACGCCGACCGGGCACGCGTCGCCGCGTTGCGCAACGGCGAGACCGGCCGCACCGACCACCCGGGCACGACCGTGCACGGCACCGCGACCGCAGGGACCGACATGGGCAGCCTCTACGCGTACGGCGAGAAGACGCCGGTCATCGGCACCGGTTCGGTGCTGTTCGACTCGACCGAGATCTACGGCGACGTCGTCGTCGGCGAGGACACCGTCATCGGCGCGGGCGTGAAGATCATCGGTGACTCGCACGGCCCGGTACGGATCGGCTCGCGCGTGCAGATCCTCGAGAACACCGTGCTGCACCTGCTGCCCGACAACGAGCTCGTCATCGAGGACGACGTCGTCGTCGGTCCCGGCTCGATGATCCACGGCTGCCATCTCGGTCGCGGCACCGTCGTCGAGCCGGGCGCGATCGTCTGCGATGGCAGCGTCGTCGGCGCGGAGTCCGTCGTCCGTGCGGGTGCCTGCGTGAGGCAGCGCGACACGTTCGGCGAACGCCAGGTGCTCGACGGCTTCCCGGCCCGCACAGTAGGCACGCTCGACGCTGCTCCGCCGATGCCGTCGTGGGCGCTGCCGCTGGCGAACGTCCGCGCGTTGCGGCCCGTTACCCGCGGACGGTGAAGCAGTACTGACCGCGGCCGAACGTCGTCGGCGCGCGGAACCGCAACGGCGCCACACCCGTCCCGCGGGTGTTCACGACGCCCTGGCCCGGCACCCACTTGTAGACGTCGAAGCCGCGGTTGAGGTCGTTGGCGAAGACGTACTTCGAGGTCTTGTACGTCTTCGCGCTCCACGTGTCGGCGTCGTCCGGTGTGAAGTACGCGAGCTCGGCCGGCCGCCCGATCAACGACGTCGCCGAGACGACGCGAACGCCCGCCGCGTAGTCGCCGTTGGTCCACGTCTTGCCGTCGGGTGCGTAGTCGAGGACGTGCGCGGTACACGACAACGAGCCGTTCGTCGTCGCGGTGACGGAGTTCGTCGGGTCGAGGACGTAGAAGCCGACCTTCACCGGCGCGACCTCGACGGCGAGGTCGTAGACGTGGACGCCGCCGACGTTGCAGACGCCGTTGGCGGCGGCGCCGGCCTGCTCGTCGGTGATCAGCAGGTACTTGCCGTCGGGCGTCGGGTCGGCGCCGTGACTGATGTTGATCGACGGGTCCTCGATGCGCGTGATCTCGCGCGGCGCAGCCGGGTTGGTCGTGTCGAGGATGTACGTCTCCTGCAACGCCGCGACGTACGCTCGCGTCCCGCTCTTGTTGAACGTGATGTCGTGCGCCGACATCCGGTCGCCGACGAGGACGAAGGTCGGTACGAGCTTCGGCGCGCGCGGGTTGGCGACGTCGACGATCGCGACGCGACCGCCGGGTGTGGGCGTGACCTGCGGCGTGAGCTCGCTGTCGCTGACGTAGACGTACCGGCCGCCCGGGTGCCACGTCGAGTTGTGCACGCCGAACGGCACCTTCACGAAGCCGAGCGTCCGCGGCTTGGCCGGGTTGGCGATCGACACGACGAGCAGGCCAAGACCGGCGTCGGCGCCGATCTGGCGGAAGCATGCGGCGTCGCTGTCGGCGCTGCCCGCCCCGCTGTCGACGCCGAGCAGGACAAGGCTGCCGCGAACCTGCACGTCGTTCTGCGACACCGGGCAGGACAGGAACGCGGTGAGCTTGGGGCGTTCCGGCTTGTCGATGTTGATGATCCGCAGTCCACCGCTGTTGCCCTCGGTCGGCGCGAGCGCGTAGTCGTGCCCCTTCACGGTGGCGAACTCGAGGTCGGTGCCGCCGTTGTACGCGATATGCGCGACCGGCACCAGGTCCTTCCCCACCCCCTTCGCGAGCGGGTCGCCGGCATACGTCGACCCGGAGGCCGGGACGGCGAGCAGCGGCAGCGCGAGCAGGGCAGCGAGGAACGTGCGGCGCATGGCGACTCCCATGAGGGGGCTGGGAACGAAGCCGGTCCCGGACACCTTCGGCACCCGGGACCGGCCTCCTGCGTGACCGTCTCCTGAGTCAGGGCATTAGCTGAGGACCGGCAGGATCTGCCGGGTCACCGTGACGGCGTACGTCGCGGTGTCCGCGACCGACGTGCCCGTCACGCCGATCGAGAAGCGCGCGCAGACGCCCTGTGTGACGTTCAGCGTCGCGACGCCGTTCGAGCCCGTCGCAGTCTGCGTGACGGCCGACAGCGACAGCACGTCGGTGCCGGGGACGTAGTGCAGCGTGATCGTGTACGTCGCCGCGAGGGCGAGGCACGGGTTGTTGCTCGGGTTGTTGTCGTAGAGGTGCGACTGGGTCTGGCCCTGAGCGACCTGCCCTACGTACGGACCGACGCTGCCGATGCCGCCACCGGTGCTCGCGGCAGCAGGGAGGGTGAGAGCGGCGACCAGCCCGAGGCTGGCCGCGACGGCCTTGCGCATGGGATCTCCTGGGACGAGGGGTAGGGGTGACAAAGTAGAACAAACCACCCCGCCAGGTCACCACCCCCGGCTACCGCCGACGCCATCGTGCCGTCGTCGACGCGGAGGGTGTTGCAGGCTGCCCGGATCGGCGCGACCGACCTCAGCCGGCGGCTCGTCCCGGCACGAGCCGACGACGAGATCCGCCGTCTCGCGGACACGGTGAACGACCTGCTCGTCCGGCTCGACGTCGCCGCCGCACTCGTCGCCCGCCTCCCCGCGACGGGCTAGGTCTCACCCCGGCCCGGTGACAACCGGGTCCGGAGGGAGGAGCGTCACGGGAGGGTGGGGAGATGGAGCGCAGCGGCGGCACCGCGGGTGGGGGGCGGGCTGGTTGGCGTCTCCGCACGTACCTCGCCGCCCTCGTCGCGCTGTTCGTCGCAGCCGCCGTCGTCGCGTCGGTCTACGTCCACGCGCAGTCCGACCGGGACGCCCGTCGGGCCGCGATCGAGGACGCCGCGTACGCAGCCACCGCATCGGCGAAGCCGCTCGGCGACGGCATCGCGACGCTCCGGGAGGCGCTGCGCGGGGTCGCCCCGAGCGGCGCCGCGATCCTCGCCGACCCGGGCCACTGCGCGCTGAGCTACGCGAAGGTCGGCGCATACCCGACCGGCCACATCGACATCCTGCGGTCCGACGGCTCGGTGGCCTGCTCGTCGCGTGCGGCCGGCGCCCGCGCGACCTACGGTGCGGCCGGGTGGCTGCCCCGCGCGAACGCCGCACCGCTGCTCGAAGCACCGGTCACCGACGTCGCGACAGGGCGGCCCGCGGTCTTGATCACCGAGCCGTTCCGCGGCGGGATCGCCGCCGCGTTCCTCGACCTCGACCCGGTCGGCGCGGATCTCGCGGCCGCGTTCGGCGGGCCGCGCGGGCTGGAGTTCCTCGTCACCACCGCGGACGGGCAGACCGTACTGGCCCGCTCGGTCGACCCGGCTCGCTGGATCGGCACCCCGCTCGCCGCGACCGGGTTCGCGCGCGCCGGGGCGCAGGTCGATCGTTCCGACCTCGACGGCACCCGCCGGCTCTACGCGAGCGCGACCGTGCCGCCCGGGGGCTGGCGGGTCTGGGCCGGCGCCGACCGGCGCGGCGCGCTGGCGGCGGCCAACCACCTGTACCGCCAGGGCGCGGGGCTGATCGCGGCGACTCTCGCGATCGTCCTGCTCGCGGCCGTGCTCGTACAGCGGCGGGTAACGGGGCCGATCCGGGCGTTGAGCGACGCCGTGCGCGCCGGCCCGCCCGCCGAGGGCGGCCCGATCGTCGCGACGCGCGGCCCGCGCGAGGTGGCCGAGCTGGCGGACGACGTCAACGCCCTGATGGCCGAGGTCGCGCGGGAGCTGGCCGATCGCCACCGCGCCGAGGACGCCGCGCACGTGTCCGAACGCGCGTACCGGATGCTGTTCGAGCACAACCCACAGCCGATGTGGGTCTACGACACGGAGACCCTGGCGTTCCTCGAGGTGAACGACGCGGCGGTCGCGCACTACGGCTACTCCCGCGACGAGTTCCTCAGCATGACGATCTCCCACATCCGGCCGCAGGGCGACGTGCCCGCCTGGATCGCCGCCGTGCGTGCGGCGAGCGGACCGGTCCGCTCCGCCGGGTGGTACCACCTCAAGCGAGACGGGTCGCTCATCGAGGTCGAGATCACGGCGTTCCCGGTGGAGTTCGGCAACCGGCGTGGCCGGGTCGTCGTCGCCGAGGACGTCACCGAACGCGAGCGCGCCGAGCGCCAGCGCAACCAGTCGCAACGACTGGAGAGCCTCGGCCAGCTGGCCGGTGGTGTCGCCCACGACTTCAACAACCTGCTCGCCGTGATCATGAACTACGCCGCGTTCGTCAAGGAGCAGACCGCGAGCGCCGCCGTCGAGGACGCCGGCCGGTGGGCACCGGTCGATCGCGACGTCGAGCAGATCGGACGCGCGGCCGAGCGCGGGGCCGAGCTGACGCGGCAGCTGCTGGCGTTCGCCCGGCGCGATGTCGCGCGGCCCGCGGTCCTCGACCTCAACGGCGTGCTCGACGGGGTCGAGGACCTCCTGCGCCGCACGATCGGCGAGCACATCACGCTCGCCGTGATCCACGACCCCGAGCTGTGGCCGGTCCTCGCCGACAGCGGCCAGGTCGAGCAGGTTCTCGTCAACCTCGCCGTCAACGCCCGCGACGCCATGCCCGACGGCGGCAGCCTGACCATCGAGACGGCGAACGTCGACGTCGACGAGCACTACGCCGCCAGCCGCCCGGCGCTGCGGCCAGGACGCTACGTCCGCCTCCGGGTCAACGACACCGGGACCGGAATCGACCCGGAGACGCTCCAGCACGTGTTCGAGCCGTTCTTCACGACCAAGTCGCAGGGCGCGGGAACGGGACTCGGGCTGGCGACCGTCTACGGCATCGTCACGCAGGCCGGCGGGGACGCTCAGATCTACTCCGAGGCCGGCCTCGGTACGACGTTCACCGCGTTGCTGCCGGCCGCCGGACAACGCGTCGCGGTCGCCGTGCCCGAGCCCGCCCCCGGCGGTCACGTCACCCGCGGCGAGACCGTGCTCCTCGTCGAGGACGAAGACGCGATCAGGGACGTGACAGCGCGCATCCTCGACCGCAACGGCTTCCGCGTCATCGCCGCGGGGAGCGGTCGGGAGGCGGTCGAGCAGGCCCGGCTGGACGGGCGCCGGATCGACCTCGTGATCACGGATGTCGTCATGCCCGAGATGCTGGGCAAGGAGGTCGCCGACCAGGTCCTGGCCGTCCAGCCCGGGGCCCGGGTGCTCTACATGTCGGGGTACGCGCATCCGGTGCTCGCCGCCAGGGGCACGCTCGCGCCCGGCGTGATCCTCGTGGAGAAGCCGTTCTCCGAGGCCGTCCTGCTCGGGCGGATCCGCGACGCGCTCGCCGTAGAGCCGGAAGGGGGAGCAGGCAGGTGAACCCGATCACGGTCGTCGTCGTCGACGACCACGAGATGTTGCGCGACAGCCTGGTCCGGGTGCTCGACCGCGAGCCGGACATCGCCGTCGCGGCGGCCAGCGGCACCGTCGCCGAGGGCCTGGACGCGGTCGGCGACGTGGGACCCGACGTCGTCGTCATGGACTTCCACCTGCCCGATGGCGACGGCGCGACGGCCGCGGCGCAGATCACCCGGCGGTGGCCGCAGGTCCGCGTCGTGATGCTGACCGGCTCGGACGCGCCGAACGCGGTCTTCGAGGCGGTCCGCGCCGGGTGCGCCGGGTACCTCGAGAAGACCAAGGCCGTCGGGGAGCTCGTCCGCGTCGTGCGCAGCGTCTCCCGGGGCGGCAAGGAGATCCCGGCCGACCAGCTCCGACAGCTGCCGGGGGTCGACCAGCTCGTCGCGCACTACCAGCCGATCGTCGGCCTCGCGACGCGGGAGATCGTCGGGTTCGAGGCCCTCGTCCGGTGGGCGCACCCCACCCGCGGGCTGGTCGGCCCAACCGAGTTCATCGCGCTGGCCGAGCAGACGACGAGGATCGTCGACATCGACCAGTGGATGCGGTCGGTGGCGTGCGGTCAGGCCGCCGCGTGGAACGCGCAGTTCCCGGCGCAGCCCCACCGGTTCATGAGCGTCAACCTGTCCGGCCGGGAGCTGCTCCTCGACGACCTGACCCCCCGGATCGAGCGGACGTTGGCAGACGCGGAACTCGACCCGAACGACCTCGTCATCGAGGTGACCGAGACGTTCCTCGTCGGGGTCGCGGAGGAGAACACCCGCCGCCTCGAAGCACTCCACGACCTCGGCGTGCGGATCGCGCTCGACGACTTCGGTACCGGGTACTCGTCGCTCGGCTACCTGCGCCGCTTCCCCATCGACATCATCAAGCTCGACAAATCGTTCACCGACGAGCTGCCGGACGGCGTCCGCGGGCTCCGGCTCGTCGACTCCGTGGCGCGGCTCGCCGCGGACATGGGCGCGGTCACCGAGGCGGAGGGCATCGAGACGGCCGCGCAGGCCCGGTGCCTGCGGTCACTCGGCTGGGAGTTCGGCCAGGGTTACTACTTCTCCCGGCCCGTCGACGCGGCCGCGATCACCGCGATGCTCGCCGCCCGCGACGCGCCGGGGTAGCGGCGGACCGCCACCCCGGCGCCACACGTCACGGATGCGGGATGGGCAGCCCTCCTCCAGGGGTGCTCGACCCGTTGACGGGCACGAGCTGCTTGCCCGTGAGGTCGACGATCGACAGCGGCGGGAGCACCGGAGCCGGGGCAGGGATGAGCTTCGGGTGGATGAGACCCTCCGCGTCGACGAGCGAGAGCAGGCCCTGCAACGCCTCGCTGTACGCACCCGGTGCCGCGATCTGTACGAGCGTCGCCGCCCCCGGGTCACTGAGCAGCTTCAGGACGTCCTTCGCCTTCGGGTCGGCGTCCTTGGCCACGACGATGTGGTTGCCCTCGAAACCGATGATGGGCAGCCGCCACACGTCGCCGGGGATGGCGCTGAGCTTGTCCGAGTCCTCGCGCAGGCTCGGGTAGAGCAACGCCGCCTGGGCCAGCACGCCGAGGTAGTAACTCGGGTTCTGGTTGACGTGCAGCCAGAGCGGGTTCGCCGTCGGGTCGACGAGCGGCGCGGGGATGGTGAACGTGATCGACGTCTCGCGGGTACCCGTACCGCCGTCGACGTGCAGCGACGAGCCGAGCGCCTGCGTCACCGACGCGGGCGCGCCGGTCTCGACCCCGGCCCAGAGTGCGATCGACGTGACGTCGACCGTGAAGAGGCTGTCCGGGAACGCCGGCGCGAACCACAGGTTCTGCGGGATCGTCGACGTCTGCGACAGCGACAGCGTCGCCGACTTGAGCGCGTCGGCGAACACGAGCTGGTTGAACCTGACGACGCCCTTGGCGCGGGTGCTGCCGGGCAGCAACGTCAGCTCGGCCGTCGCGCCGTTGATGTCGACGGTGAGGTGCCCGGTCGCGACGCTGGCGGCGTACCCGACCTCGACCGTGACGTGGTTGATCGGCCGCCCCGCGGCGCCGACGCGGACCGCGTCGACGAGCGCCGGGTAATCGGTGCGCAGCCGCGACTCGAGCAGCGCCGGCTCGAAGAAGCGGCGGTACTCGACGATCTCCTCGGGAGAGAACAGCGCCTGGGTGACCTTGCCGTTCTTCGGCATCTGCGCGGCCGGGATGTCGAGGACCTTCACCGACACGAGCTCGAGCACGTCCTCGACGTGGGTGCAGACGGCGTAGTTCTCGTAGACGCGCCAGCGCAGCAGGTTCGTCACCCGCGAGAGCAGCGGGCTGACCCGGCCGAGCTTCGACGTGATCGTGCGCGCGAGCGACGACAGCGTGCTCGTCGCCGAGTGCACGGCCTCGTTGACGAACGTCTGCGCCGTCGAGATCGCGTGGTTGACGTTGAGGCTGGTGTCGATGTTCGTCGACGTGGTCGCCCCGGTCTTCACGCCGACCGACGCGCCGAGGCTGCCGACGCCGAACAGGCCGGGGATCCCGATGCCCCAACCGTCGACCTCGGCGTTGACCTCGGTGCTCGTCGCGACCTTGACCAGCGAGTCGATCTTGTTCGTCTGCGAGAGCGTGTCGAGCAGGTTGGACGTCGCGAACGACTTCGCCTGGTCGACCAGCCGGCTGACCTCCTCGACCGAACGCTCGACCGTCCCGACGGTCTCGTCGAGGATCTCGCCCGGGTCGAGCGCGTCGACCTGCGCGAGCTCGCCGAGCGTGTAGCCGAGGAACACCCACGACTGGCGGAGCCGGACCAGGTAACGACGCGGCTCCTTGCTCTGCGGCGAGACGGTCTGCTGGCCGTTGCGGACGACCGACAGCCGCTTGATGAGCGGCGTGCGGCGCGTACGGAAGTCGTTGCCCTTGCCGATGTTGCCGAGCAGCGAGTCGCCCTCCTGGCCGGACTTGGCGGTGATCGCCTCGCAGAGCTCCGGCGTGAAGTCGGGCGGCAGGTTCGTGAGCGGGTCGTCGCCGAGGCCCGCGGGCGGCCAGAGCTCGACGCCGTTCACCGTGTCGGCGGCGGGGACGGGCAACGGCGGCAACGTGTCGAGCAGCGTGGTGAGGTCGACGAACTGCCGGCCCATCGGGATCGTGACCGGCTCGAGGATGCCCTTGTCCGAGCCGTCGAGGATACGGATGGTGCCGCTCGTGTCGCCGTGCTCCTCGGCCATCTCCATCACGTGCGTCTTGGGGAACGTAAGGATCGCGAGCCCGGAACGCGACGTGTACGCGCGGTCGAGCACCGCGCCCCCGATGTCCATGAGATGCACGGGGATGCCGGCCCGGCTGTGGCCGGTGTGGTCCTGGATCGTCACGAGGACGACCTTCACGAGCCGCCCGTCGTGAGCGATCGTCGCGGCCGATTCGAGGGTCGCGGGCAGGTCGAGCAGCTTCTTGAGGTCACCGCTCAGCTGGCGGCCGAGACCCGGTGCGGTCTTCACGCCGATGTAGTCGACGCGTGCCTGGAACTGGCTGATCACGCCCGCCGGGCGGTCGGCCCTCGCGGCGATGTTCGAGCCCCTTGCCGTCGCGGTCTTGTCGATCGCGGTCTTGCGGTTCGCTGGCGGCATACGCCACCCCCTCCGTCTTCCGGTGTACCGGACGACCGCAGCCTTCTCCCAAGATCGTTATGCGGTCAATGTCAGGTTGGGGACACTTTCGGTGAACAGGAGGGGACGCCAGGCGTGCGGCGAACCCTGACCTATGGACCGCCGCGTGCTGCTCGCCCTGACCCTTGCCGCCGCGACTCTCGCGCCCGCTTCGACGTCGCACGCGGCGCCGCCCGCGGGCGCGATCTCGTCGAACGTGACGTACGTCACGACGCTGCCCGCCGCCGCGGCCGCGATCTCGGTCAACTTCATCGGCGACACGATGTTCGTGTCCGGCATCGACGGCATCCAGAGCTACGACGTGTCGAACCCCGAGTCGCCGCAGCTGCTCGGCGTCCTTCCCCAGTACATCT
>CBQZLL010000060.1:0-13574 GCA_967749945.1 uncultured Frankiaceae bacterium | reverse complement strand
CGTCGGCGCTGGCGGCCGGACCGTTCGGCACGGTCACGGCATGCGCGGGCAGCGCGGCGAACGTCGCGAGGACGGTGGCGGCGCAGGCGAGGGTGGTCTTCATGAGGGGTCCCCCAAAGGGAAGGTGGGCGTGACGCATCGCTGATGTCTCGGCTACGGATAGTTGACGGTGAAGTACGGATTTTCTCCCAGTTTGGACAGGCTGACGACGGAGCGACTCGGGCAAAGGGTACGGACCTGACCCGATCGTGATGCATTCGTGACCTGACGCGTGGTCTCGGCGCCCCCGTCGCCCCCGGCGGTGCCCGTGCTGAGGCGGGCCGTCACTGAGATACACGCACGAGATGCCCAGGTATTACGGGTCATCTCCAGCAGGGTCTGCCCCGAGCCCGTCGAATGGGACGAAACGACGCGCCCCGGCGCCGCCCCTCGAACCCCCGGGCACCCAGAAAGGACCAGCCATGCGCACCCGCACCCTGCGGCTGAACAAGGAGACGCTCGCCGAGCTCTCCACGGAGGACCTCGACCTGGTCGTGGGTGCCTCGGGACTCTCCTGCGGAATCTGTATCAACAGCGACCTCGTGCGCTGCGTGACGTTCGGCGTGTGCGACTCGCTCGCCGGTTGCTGACGCCATGCGGAACCGCACGCTGCGTCTCAAGAAGGAGACGCTCACCGAGCTCTCCACGACCGACCTCGGCCGCGTGGTCGGCGGCTCGGCGCTGACCTGCATCGAGACCCAGGTCTGCAACAACAGCGACTTCAAGGAGTGCTTCACCGGCGTCCCCTGCCTGACCGACTCGTGCATCACCGGCACGACCCACCTCACGGAGTAGCCATGCGCAACCGCAAGCTCACCCTCAAGAAGGAAACCCTCGCCGAGCTCGGCACCGACGACCTGGCTCAGGTGGTCGGTGGCCAGGACATCTCCAGACTGTCGGGATGTGTGCAGTGCGGCAGCGACTTCCAGGCGTGTACGCCGACGAACCGCTGCGTCGCGACGCTCGGCGGCTGCTTGACCAGCCTCGACGTCTGCTAAGTCTTCGTCGCGCCACGGCGAGGCGTCGTACCGGTCGCGGTACGGCGCCTCGCCGGCGTTCCGGGCTCCGCGAGCGGGCCGGTGACGAGCGCGTGGTACGCGCCGCGCTTGGCGAGCAGCCGCTTGTGCGTCCCGCGCTCGACGACGCGCCCCGCCTCGACGACGAGGATGAGGTCGGCGTGCACGACGGTGCTCAGCCGGTGCGCGACGACGACCGTGGTGCAGCCGAGCGTCGCGAGGTTGGCGTGCACGGCCGCCTCGGTGACGGCGTCGAGGTGGCTCGTCGCCTCGTCGAGCAGCAGCACCGTAGGGCCGGACGCGAGGGCCCGGGCGAGTGCGACGCGTTGCCGCTGGCCGCCGGACAGCGAGGCGCCGGCATCGGCGAGAACGGTGTCGTAGCCGAGCGGCATCGCGTCGATGTCGTCGGCGACGCAGGCCAGTCGCGCGGCCTCGCGCACTGCTTCTAGTGTCAACAGAGGGTCGCCGAACGCGATGTTGTCGCGCACCGACGTCGCGAACAGGTACGGGTCCTGCGTGACGACGCCGAACTGAATCCGCACCTGTCGCGCGTCGAGCGTGGTGAGGTCGATGCCGTCGTGGCTCACGACGCCCGATGTCGGACGGTAGAGCCCGAGCAGCAGGTGCCCGAGCGTCGTCTTGCCCGACCCCGACCGTCCGACGAGCGCGATGGTCTGTCCGGGCTCGACCGCGACGGAGACGCCGTCGATGACGAGCGGCGAGAGCGGCGCGTACCGGAACCGGAGGTCCTCCGCGACGATCGCGCCGGACAGCGGCGGAGCCGGGCGGACGTCCTCGCCCTCCTGCTCGCGGGGCGTGTCGAACACATCGTTCAGCCGCTCGACGTAGCTCGACAGCACCTGGACGGACAGGCCGGTCGTGACGAGGGTCGCGAGCGGGCCGAGGAACCCGACGGCGAGGGCGTTGACGGCGAGCCCGGTGCCGAGGCTGATGGCGCCGTTGAGGACCTGGACGCCCGCGAACGTCAGCACGAGGAGCGGCGAGCCCACGGACAGCGCGGCGGTGAGCGAGTCGACGAGCGCGCTGAGCCGGCCGCGGCGCATCGACACCGCGAGCTCGTCGGAGAACAAGCGGCTGAACTCGTCGACCGCGCGGCTCTCGGTGCCGGACGACTTCAGCGTGCCGATGCCGGCGAGCAGCTGGAAAGCGTAGCCCTGCGACCGCGCCTCGGCGCGCAGGCCCTCGCTCGCGAGCCGTTGCGTCGCGCGGCGCGAGAGGAGCAGGACGACGACCTGCAACGTGCCGAGCCCGAGCACGAGCAGCCCGAGCGGCACCGACAGCAGGATGAGCAGGACGAGGTACAACGTCGCGAACGCGCCGTCGAGCAGCGCCGACAACGTCGTCGTCGTGAGGATCTCGCGGACCAGCGAGTTCGACCGGAGCCGCATCATCAGGTCGCCCGACGACCGGTTGAGATGGAACGTGTACGGCAGCGCGACGAGGTGTTCGAGGAAGCCGAGCGTCGTCCGCAGGTCGACGCGCGTGCGTAGCTCCAGGAGGAGCAGGCCGCGCAGCCACCCGGTGAAGAAGTGGAACGCCACGACGACCGCGAGCGACGACCCGATGACGACGAGCAGGCTGCGGTCGTTCGTCGGGACGACCCGGTCGACGAGCGCCGCGGTGAGCAACGGCAGGCCGAGCGCGAGCACCCGGATGAGCAGCGACGTGGTCGCGGCCCGGCGCAGCGTCGCGTGCTGTTCGAGCAACGGCCTGACGTGCCGCCACAGGCCCTGTTTGCGGCGCCCGCCTGCGACGAACTCGGCGCCGGGTTCGAGGAGCAGGGCGACGCCCGAGTACGACTTGCGCACCTCGTCCCAGCCGACCCGCCGTCGCCCGACGGCCGGGTCGACGACCTCGATGCCCCGGCGGTTCGTCCCGTCGAGCAGGACGAAGTGGCTGAGGTCCCAGAACAGCATCGTCCCGACGGGCAGCCCTTCGAGGTCCTCGACCTCGGTGCGGACGCCTTTCGCGTCGACGTCGTAGTAGCGCGCGGCCGCGACGAGGGTCGCCGCGTCGGTGCCGTCGCGCCCGGTGCCGCAGACCGTACGGACCTCGTCGAACGGCACCGGGCGACCGAAGTACTCGAGCACCATGGCCAGGCACGCGGCGCCGCAGTCGGCGAGCTCGACCTGCGCGCGGAAGCGCAGTCGTCTAGCCACCGTGCCGCCCGGCCAGCCCACTTCTCGTGATCTTGGCGATGTTCTGCACGCATATGGTGCAAGACCTCGCCAAGATCACGAAGGCTTGCGCGCGGCCGAGCCGATCCGCGCGATGCGCCCTAGCCACCGTGCCGCCCGAGCAGCAGCGCGGCGAGCGTCGGGTGGCCGAGCCGGACGACCGCAACCCCTTGCGCCCCAGCGGTTCGTGGCGCGTCGAGCACCGCGACGACGGGCACGACGATGCCGTCGGGACGCGCCTCGGGCCGGCCCTTCGAGGTCACCGTCGCGTGCACGTCGCCGCCGGGCAGTCCGAGCCGCACCCGCTGGCCGGCCGCGAGCCGGCCGTACGCGCCCGCGGGCAGGAGCAGCGTCGCGGTGTGGCCGTCGGCACCGACCGTGCCCATCCCCTTCGCGGACACGTCGGCGTGCACCGTGAAGCCGACGAGCACGCAGGCGAACACCGCCGCGACGAGACCGCGGAACACCCAGGACGTACGCCGGTCGCCGAAGTCGAGCGGGCGTTGCTCGGTCCGCCCGCGCGCGTGGTGCTCGACCGCCTCGGGGCGGAACAGCGGCCGCCCGTCGACCGTCATCCGCGGGCCCGCGCGCGGCCCATCGCGGCGGCGTAGAGACGGTCGAGCAGGTCGTAGACGACGAGCTCCTGGGTGCGCTGCGCGGCGCGCAGCAGGCGGTTGACGTACATGTGGCAGAGGCTGCCGAGGATCCCGACGTCGACGCCGGTCAACAGCGGCTGCTGTACGGCGGAGCGCCGGGCCAGCGCGGCGAGCCCCGCCGCGGCGCGCGGGTCCTCGGTGCTGCCCGCGAGCAGCGCTTCGAGCGACGCCCGCTCTTTCCGGACGAGGCGGCCGGCGTGCTGCTTCGCGGCGTCGCCGGTCGCGCCGTGCTCCTTGACCAGGCTGTCGCGCCACTGCCGGACCGCGGCCTGCCGGTCGGCGACATCGAGACCGCCGTCGGCGAGCAGCCGGTCGACGCCCGCGACGGCGAGCCGCCACCGTACGTCGAGCCCGTCCTCTCCCTCGGCCACGAGGAGCATCGCGAGCACCGCCTCGCTGTCCGCGCGGAAGACGTTCTCGGCGTGCAGGATGCCGTCCGGCCCGCCGTACCGGGAGACCTCGCGCCGGTACGTGTCGAGCACGAGCCGCGACACCCGCCCGTCGTCGAGGAGCGGGCGTACGGCGTCGCGCAGCCGCGGGAGCACCTCGGCGTCGAGGCGTTGCGGGTCGCCGTGGAAACGGAGGCGTACGTGGTCCTCCGGGTCGGCGTAGCGGATGAAGAACCAGCCGTCGGCGAGCCCGTCGCGCAGCACCTCCGCGACGAGCGGCGCGACCGCCTCACGGAGGACCGCGTCCGCGGTGGCCTTTCCGCTGTAGAGCTTCGCCATGAGCCACTCGGATCCCGGCGGGAAGACGCTCTCGACTCCCTCGTCAGACCCCGGGCGGTAGCGCGGTCGCTCCACCGGCGCGCGGCGGACGAACGGCACGACGATCTCGTGGGTGAACGTCCCCTCCGGCGACGACACGACGAGGTCGTCGGGGCCGGGCAGCAGCTCGACGAGCACCAGGCCGCCGCGCCGCGCCTCGTGCGCGAGCAGCTCGCCGCCGCCGGGCGTGTCGAGGTCGACGGGCAGGTCGTTGTCGCCGACGGAGACGACGACCCGGCGCGGTAGCGCCGCCGACGCGCGCAACGCCTGCACCGCGGCGGCGCGGGCCTCGGGCGTCTTCGCGTCGCGCAACGGCTTGAGCTGGTCGAACGCGACGTTCCACATCGCGGGGGCGAGGACGATCCGCCGGTACACGACGCGCGGCAGGAACGGCGCGCTGCGCAGCGAGCCCCACTGCCACATCAGCCCGCCCTGCACCTGCTGCGACTGGATCGCTCCGAAGAACCGGTAGACCGCGAGCGCGCCGGTCAGCGTGTTGTGCGCGTTGGTGATGCGGGGCACGACCTCGCGGTCGAGCCGGCGCGACCGCAGCACGACCCGGTCGCCCGCGACCGAGACGAGCAGGTCGTCGAGCGAGAGACGACGCTCGACCGGGAGGCCCGACACCGCGAGGAACGGGATCTCGTACTCGCGCAGCACGGGCCTGGCGAGGATGTTGCCGACGCGGCCCTCCGGCAGGTGCACGACCTCGGCGAACACGAGGTCCGGCCGCACCGCCTCCTCCGCCTCGACGTGGCGGCGCACCAGCGACTCGATCTCGCCGTCGAGATGGCAGAAGCGGCCGAGCAACCGCGCGCCCGACGGGCCGCTGATGCCCTCGATGAGGACCCGCCCGTCGCCGCAGAGCACCGCGGTGACGGAGATCGCGTCGGCCAGCGGCATCGGATCGGAGGCGCCGAGCGTCGCGAGGTCGTCGTCGGTGAGGACGATCTCGTCCGCGCGCTCGGCGAGAGCCCGCGACAGCAGCCGCAGCAAATGGCCGTCGGCCGCGGTGAACGGCTGGCCGGTGCCGGAGCGCGGCACCGCGTTGAGCCCGTTGAGCAGCGGCGCGCCCTCCGCGGCGAGCGCGGGCGACGGGCCGAAGCCGACGCCGATCTCCTCGTCCAGCGCCTCGGCGAGCGGCACCTCGCGCTGCTCGTACCGCGCGGTGAACGCGTCCCTGAACCGCTTGAGCTCGTCCTCCCCGCCCTGCGGCATGACGACGCGCAGCACGTCGACCGCGCGGTACAGGTCCTCGACGACGTCGTCACCGAGGGTCAGTCCGGTGCCGGGCTTCGCGAGGTCGACCTGGAACAGCCGGTCGACCCGCAGGTCCGGATCGAGCGCGCGCAGGCTCTCGGCGACCTCGCGGTAGCGGGCGCGTTCGTTGCCGAGACCGTTGGCGTCGAGCGCGTCGAGCTCGCGTTCGGCGGCGTCGAGCGTCTTGGCCTGCTCGCTCGTGACGTCGTTCGCGGCAAGCGCGGTGACGACGCGCGGCACCGCGACGTCGCCGGTGACGACCGGGCCGAGGTCGCTGACGAGGAGCTGCGCGGCGACCATCTCGGTGACGTACTCGACGGCCTCGTCGTAGCCGATCTCGTCGTCGACGAGCGCGGTCGCGAGGTCGTGGATCGTCGCGCCGTCCTTCGCGCGGTCGAGGGTCGCGGCGAGCGCCTCGTCCTCCTCGAACGTCACCCGGTGGTACCGCACGCCGCGGTCGTCGACCCGCGCCTCGGCCATCCGCAGCCGCGCGCCCGCCCGGTAGAGGCTGGTGTTCGGGACGAGGGTGAGATGCGGCTGTACGGCGGCATCCGCGGTGAGCCGCTGGACGACCTTGGCGAGGAACCCGAAGTCGAGCCGGGTGTGCCGCGAGACCCGGTCGCGGGGCGGTAGCACGAGCGACGTCTCGCCGCCGACCTTGCCGACCGCGCACCCGGCGAACAGCCCGAACGGCGTCGGCCGCGCGGCCATCCGGGTGACGTACGAGAGCACCGGGCGCAGCAGGTCCGGGTCGTCCGGCTCCTCGCCCGCGAGCCAGCGGTCGATGCGTTCGTCGAGCGTCGGCGACGCGAGGAACACGGCCTCCCGGACCGCCGGGTCGGCGAGGAACGCACGGAGGTTCGTCGCGAGGTCGCCGTCGCCGATCGCGTCGAGGGTCGCGAACGGCAGCAGTGGCGTCCGCAGGACGAACGCGCCCGAGTGCGTGTACTCGTCCCGCGCCTTGGTCATCCCGGCACCGGCTTGGTCATGAGCAGCACGTCCCAGTCGGGCGCGCGGTCGCTCGTCGCGGCGAGCAGCGCGAGCCCGACGCCGATCGCGCCTTCGAGGAACCCGGCGGTCGGGGCGTACGCGCGCGCGTCGTCGGCACCGGGCCGGACGCTGCCCCAGCCCGCGACCGGCCCCGGACGGCGATGCCCGAGGACGATGTCGAACCAGGTGCGCGCGGCGTCGCTCAACCGTTCGTCGCCGGTGCCTTCGGCAAGCCGCAGGTACACGTGCATGAGCCCGGCCGAGCCGTGGCAGAGCGGCGCGTCGACGACGCCGTCGGTGCGGCCGACGGAGGCGCGGGCGAGGTCGTGCGCCTCGGTGACGAGGCGTTCGTCTTTCAGGGCACGCCCTGCCGCGAGCAGCGCGACCGCGACACCCGCGTCGCCATAGCACCAGGCGAACCGGCCGCCGGACGGCGGTGTGTCGTCCTTGTCGACGATCAGCGGGTACCAACCGGGACCGGCGTCGTCGCGGAGGCGTTGCGCGGTGAGCCACGCGGTCGCGCCCTCGAGCAACGGCCGCGCGGACTCCACGCCCTCGGCGACGAGCGCCGCGAGCAACGCGACCGTGCCGGCCTGGCCGTGCGCCATGCCGACGTCGTAGTAACCGTTGGGGTAGCGGGCGCGGCGGTCTTCGAGCAGGCCCTCCGGAGGGACGTACCAGGTGATGCCGGCAGGCTGGGTCTCGGCCATCGCGGACAGCCGCGTGACGACGAGGTCGAGTGCCGCGCGCGCGTCCGGATGCGGGAGGCGTTCGAGGAGGTAGACGCCGGCGCCGGTGACGCCGCGGATGAGGTCGGCGCTCGGCCACGGCGCGTCGGCGAGCGCGCGGACGACGAGCTCGTCGACGTCGTGCGGGTCGTCGTCGGGGTCGATGAGGCGGCCTTCGAGGTAGGCGAGCGCCCAGCCGACGCCGACGGTCCCCGGGTACAGCAGTGCCGTTGGCATGTCCTCGGAGGCTCGGTCGAGCGCCGCGTCGAGGAACGCGAGCGCCGTCTCGGCGTCGCGCTCGTCCCCCGAGACCGCGGCCAGCTCGGCGAAGAACAGCGCGGCGCCCGCGCTGCCGCGACCGATCGAAGCGGCGCGCAGGTCGGGGTCGGCGTCGTAGACGGCGGGGTCGCGCACGGCGGCCGCAATGTCGGCGATGGCGTCGCGCGCGGTCTCCGCGGCGGCTCCGGTGAGCAGGGTCACGGCGCAGATCTTCGCACCCGGACGTGGTCCAGGCAGGAGCGGGACGAAGGGGCGCCGAAGACAGCGGCCGTCGAGCGACCCCTCGCACTGATCCCAGGAGCCTGCGTATGACGAAGAAGCTGGTGCTCAAGACGGACGCGCTGCACGAGCTCACCGCGGACGACCTGCGGTCCGTTGCCGGCGGACTGCCGACGCAGCTCGGCCCGGACACCGTGTTCCAGTGCCCCGACCTCACGGCTCCCTACCCCACGCTCCCGGTCTACTACTGCGTGACCGACCGGACCGTCCCGACCCTGTAAAGCAGCTCGCGCTCAAGAAGGACGGGTAGCCGCCCGCGGACGACCGCGTGGACGCCACTGGTGAGTTACGGCGAGCACTGAGCGCGAACTGGTGAACCCCGGCGCCGCTACTCACCAGTGGCAGTCGCTGCGGGTCGCCCGCTCGTAGTTCGCCGCCGATGACCGAGCCCGGAGGCGAACGCTCCGGTGGTGTCTCTCGACGTACAAGACCGGGTAGGCAACGCTGGCCGCATGGTCGGCGGATTGCCCGCGCCACTGTTCGGGCGGGACGCGGAGGTAGCCGAGCTCGCCGCTTTGCTCGACGCGGCCCGTGCAGGGCACGGGCGAGTCGCCTTGCTGCTCGGCGAGGCCGGCATCGGCAAGAGCCGGCTGGCCAACGAAGTCACCGCGCTCGCCGCGTCGGCCGGCACCCGGGTCGCGTGGGGCCGGTGCGGCGACGGTGATGCGCCGCCGTACTGGCCGTGGCTGCAGGCGTTGCGCGACCTGCTCGGGCCCGAGGCACCGGCGCTCTTCGGGGAGCAGGTCGTCCGCGCGGAGCTCCTCGCTTCGGTGACCGAACGGCTGATGGCCGTCGCCGAGCCTGCCGTCGTCGTCCTCGAGGACCTCCACTGGGCAGACGAGTCGTCGCTCGCGTTGCTGGAGTTCGCGGTCGGCGCGGTGCCGGGGACCCGGTTGCTCGTGCTGCTCACGGCGCGCGACGACACCGAGGCCGCGACGGCGTTGGCCGGCCTGCCGCCCTCGGTCGTCCGCGTCTCGCTCGTCGGTCTCGACCCGGCCGCGACGGCCGCCCTCGCCGAGGACGTCGCCGGGCGGGCGGTCGCCGAGCCGTGGGCGGCCGAGATCCACCGGCGGACGGGCGGCAACCCGTTCTTCGTCACCGAGGTCGCCCGGCTCCAGGCGGCGCGTGGCGAGGCGACCGGCGAGGGCCCCGCGGGCGTCCGGCACTGCCCCACCCGCCGCCTCGCGCGGCTACCGCTGCCGCCCGGCGTGGTGCTCGGTGCGGCGGCCGTCGCCGGCGACGGGTCGGACGTCGACCTGCTCGCGGCGGTGGCGGAGCGGTCCGCCGACACGGTGCTCGGCCTGCTCGACGAGGCCGTACAGTCGCGCCTCGGCGAGTGGGTCGACGGTCGGTTCGTCTTCGCGCACGCGCTGGTCGCCGAGACCGTGTACCAGGAGGTGGCGCCATCGCGGCGCGCCGCGTGGCACCGGCTCGCCGCCGTGACGACCGAGGGGCGCGACGCCGACCCGGAACGCGTCGCCGAGCACTGGCGGCGGGCCGGCGACCGCGAGCGCGCGGCGTCCTGGGCGTTGCGCGCGGGGCGGGCCGCGATGCGACGGCTCGGCTACGAACAGGCCGTACGCCACCTGCGCCGCGCTCTCGACGGCGCGGGCGCCGATCGCGTCGGCATCCTCGTCGAGCTGGGCGAGGCGCAGGTCCTCGCGGGCGAGCTCGGGGAGGGTCGCGACACGTTGCGCGAGGCGGCGGAGTCCGCGTTGCGCGAGGGGCGCGGGACGGAGCTGGCGCGCGCGGCGCTCGGGCTCGGCACCGGCGTCGGCGGGTTCGAGGTCGACATCTGGGACCGGCGCCAGCGCCAGCTCCTCGACGAGGCGCTCGTGCTGTTGCCCGCGGGCGACCACCCGCTCCGCGCGGCGGTCATGGCGCGGCGTTCGCTCGCGCTCGTCGCCGACGCCTCTCCCGCCGATCGCGCCGACCTCGCCCGCGACGCGGCCGCGATGGCGGCACGGCTCGGCGTACCCGACGTCGAGGCGTCGGCGCTCGGCGCGCTCAACGACGCGCTGGCCGGACCCGACCACGTCGCCGAACGCCTGGCGACCGCCGACACGATGCTCGGCCTCGCCGGCGCGGCCCGCGACGCACGGCTCGAACTGCTCGCCCGGCGACACCGCCTGGTCGCGCTCCTCGAGTCGGGCGACCTGGCCGGCGTCGACGCCGAGATCCTGGCGTACGGCACCGTCGCCGAACGCCTCCAGCTCCCGCTCGTCTCCTGGCCGGTGCCGATCTGGCGCGGCATGCGTGCGCTCATGGAGGGCGACACCGACACGGCACGGACGCAGGCCGACCTCGCCGAGGACCTCGGCGTGACGCGCGCGGGCAGCGCCAACGCGACGATGCTCGTCCTCACCCTCCGGATGGCGATCGCCCTCGCGACCGGGACGGAGGCGACCTTCGTCCCCGAGCTCGACGTGCTGATCCCCGAGCTCGACCACTTCCCGGGGCTCGGCGCGGTGCTCGCCACCGTCCTGCACGGCGCGGGCCAGGCGCAGCGCGGGCGGCCGTACCTCGCGCGCTCGGTGGCCGCGGGGATCGACGCGATCCGGCGCGACTCCGAGTGGGCCGAGCTCGTCTTCTTCCTCGGCCGGGCCGGGATGCTCTACGACGACCCGGTCGCGGTGCGGATGGCGTACGACGCGTTGACGCCGTACCCGGACCTCTGGGTCGTCGACGGCATCGGCGGTGCCTGCTACGGCGTCGTCGGCGAGCAGCTCGAGCGGCTGGCGGCGTACCTCGGCGACCGCGACCCGGCGCGGACGGCGCCGAGGGCGCGGGCGGCGGAGGGCGAGTTCCGCCGGGACGGGCGGGTGTGGCACCTGGCCTGGCGCGGCACCCGTGTCACGGTGCCGCACTCGAAGGGCATGAGCGACCTCGCCGCGTTGGTCGCCCGGCCTGGCACCGAGATTCACGTGCTCGACCTCGTCGTCGCGCAGGAGGGCGCGGTCGTCGTCGCCGACGGCACCGGCCCGGCGATCGACGCGACGGCGCGTGCGGCGTACCGCGGCCGGATCGCCGACCTCGACGACGACATCACCGAGGCGACGGACAACGCCGACCTCGAGACCGCCGCGAAGCTCCGGGCCGAACGCGACTTCCTGCTCGCCGAGCTCGCGCACAGCCTCGGCCTCGGCGACCGCGCGCGCACCTCGGGCGAGAGTGCCGAGCGCGCGCGCAAGGCGGTGACCATGCGGATCGGGACGGCGTTGCGGGCCATCGAGGCGTCCGATCCGGCGCTCGCCCAGCACCTCCGGCGTTCCGTCACGACCGGGCGCTTCTGCGCGTACCGGCCCGAAGACCCCGCGGTGTGGCACGCCGTGCCGTGACATCGCCACACGCCGTGTGGCGCCGTCCTCGTGGAGGCCGGGACTCGCCCGGCGGGAGGGATGGCTGGAGATGAGTACGACGACCGACGAGATCATCGTCATCGACGAGGGCGCGGCGACCGAGGAGCTGGTAGGACGGCTGTTCACCGAGGGCGTGGGGACGTTCCACCTGCTCACGGTGTACGTCGGCGTCCGGCTCGGGCTGTACGCCGCGCTCGCGGACAGTCCGTACACCGCGGCCGGCCTGGCCGCCGCGACCGGCCTCGACGAGTGGTACGTCCGGGAGTGGCTGCAGGCGGAGACCATCGCCGGCCTGGTGCGCGCCGACAGCGACGACCTGACGACCGCGACGTTCACGCTGGCGACTGGTGTCGCGGCCGCGCTCGTCGACGAGACGAGCCCGGCGTACCTCGGCGGCCTCTCGTACGCGGCGGCGGCGGTGGGACGCGCGATGCCGAGCCTTCTCGACTCGTACCGGACCGGTGCTGGGGTCGCGTACGCGGCGTACGGCCCCGAGGCGATCGAGGCGCAGGGCGCGCTCAACCGTCCGGCGTTCGTCAACGACCTCGCGGGCACCTGGCTGCCCGCCGTGCCGGACGTGCTCGCGCGGCTGCAGGACACGACGCGACCCGCGCGGGTCGCCGACGTGGGCTGCGGCATCGGCTGGGCCGCGATCGAGCTGGCCAAGGCGTTCCCGCACGTCCGCATCGACGGCTACGACGTCGACGAGGACTCGATCACCCGGGCCCGTCACAACGCCGCGGACCAGGGCGTCGCCGACCGGGTGACGTTCGAGGTACGGGACGCGAGCGCGGGCTTCGACCAGAAGTACGACCTCGTGCTGTTCTTCGAGTGCGTGCACGACATGGGCCGGCCGGCCGAGGCGCTGGCCGCCGCGCGGAACGCGCTCACCGGCGACGGCACGGTCATCGTCATGGACGAGCGCGTCGCCGAGACGTTGCCGCCTGCGGGTGACCTGGTCGAGACGTTCTTCGCCACGGCGAGCGTGCTGTGGTGCCTGCCGCAGAGCCGCGTCGTCCCCGACTGCGAGGCGCCGGGCACGGTCATGCGGCCCGCGACGTTCGACGCGATCGCCCGCCGGGCCGGGTGGTCAGGCTCGGACGTGCTGCCGATCGAGCACCCGTTCTGGCGGTTCTACCGCCTCGTCTCGTAGGAGTCTGGTCATGGACATCGCAGCCGAGCTCGAACGCTGCTACCGCACCCGCGACGTGGAGGGGATGCGCGCGGCGTACGCCGACGACGTCGTCCTCGACGCACACGTGCCGGGCTGGCGCTTCCAGCTGGAGGGGCCGGACAAGACGATCGCCTGGTTCACCGACACCATCGCGGGACTCGGTGACTACCGCATCCCGTGGAGCCGGGTCACCACCGGACCTGACGTCGTCGTCCTCGAGTGGGAGATGCGCGTCGGCGAGGGCGACCAGGAACGCCTGTGCCAGCAGGTGGACGTCCTGCACCTCGCCGGCGGCCGGGTGACCGAGCACGTCTTCTGGTGCACCGGCATCTGGGACCCCGCGACCGTCGCCCGCCAGCGCGCCGAGGCGCCGATGGTCCGCAGGTAGGCCTCCTATTTCCGTGATCTTGGCGATGGTCTGCACGCATATGGTGCGAACCATCGCCAAGATCACGGATTTCGGCAGCCGAGACCGTGCGTAGAATGCCCCCAAAGCGGATGAAAGGGACAGTTCACCATGAGGCCACGCACGCTCGTCCTACGCAAGGAGACCCTGACCGAGCTCGGCACCGACGCGCTGTCGGCCGTCGTAGGCGCCGGCTCGGACAGCTGCGTCACCTACACGGTGGCGCCGACCGGCTGCAACTGCTCCGGCATCTGGCCGTCGTTGAACGTCCCGTGCACGGTGTCGTTGATCGTCGACGTCTGCGCCTGAGCCGCGCCGCCGGGACGACGGGCCGTGGGCGGGGGCCCCCCCCCCCGCCCCGGGCGCGGCCCCCCCCCCCCCCCGGGGGGGGGGGGGGGGGGAACCCCGGCGCCGTCCCGGGGG
>CBQZLL010000059.1:0-13728 GCA_967749945.1 uncultured Frankiaceae bacterium | reverse complement strand
TCGTCGAGCCCGAGCACGACGACGTACCTCCGATCGAGGTCGCCGACGCGGCGCCGCTGTCTCCCGTCCAGGCGTCGCAGCTCGCGATCGCCGAGGACATCGCGAGCCGCGGCTTCCTGAGCTGGGTCTACCAGTTCAACGGCAACCTCGACGAGGATGCGCTCGCCGCGGCACTCGACGATGTCGTGCGCGACCACGAGATCCTGCGCACCACGTTCGTCCGCGTCGACGGCGAGATCCGGCAGGTCGTGCAGCCGTTCGCTCCCGGCGTCCTCACCGTCGTCGAGCAGGGTCACGAGTCGAAGGTCGACGGCATCGAGGCCGCGGTCCAGGACGCCGAGCGAACGTTCCAGGGCTCGACCGCGCTCGGCATGCCGGGCCTGCGCGCAACGCTCTACCGGGTCGGGCGGAAGACCCACGTGCTCGCGCTGTTCGTCGCCGAGGCGCTCGTCGACGGCGAGTCCGGCGCGCTCATCGCGTCCGAGCTCGGGGCCGCATACGCAGGGAAGCTCGGCGTCGCGCTGCCCGACACCGGCGAACTGCCCAACAGAGAGCGGTTCGTCGAGTGGGTCGGGGCCAACCCGGTGCACCCGGCGGCCGCGGCCCGCGCGCACGACCACTGGCGCGGCCAGGTCGCCGCGGGCCGGGAGTCGTTCGGCTGGCCGCACCCGGCCGGCGACACGGTCGCGACGCACGCGTCGAAGCTCGAAGCCGACGAGTGGCAGCGGCTGGCCGCGACCGCGCAGGCCCTGCGCACGACGCCGTACGTCGTGCTGCTCGCCGCGTACCAGGTGGCCTTGGCGGAGGTCGCGGGCACCCGCGACCTGCTCGTCACGAGCGTCGTGAGCGACCGCAGCGACCCGGCGGCCGCGCGGATGCTCGGCAGCTTCCACAGCGTCGTCCGGGTGGCGAGTCACGTCGACGACGGCGATGTGCTCGCCGACGTCGTCGCGCGCACGGCCGCGTCGGTCCGCGACGCGGTGACCCACAGCGTGATCCCGGCGCCGTACGCAGACACCGACGGCGGGCGTACGGAGCGGCGGATCCCCTTCGGCACCGGCGTGCACTTCTACATGTTCGGGCGGCACGACGGGCCGTCATTCCACGGCACCAGGAAACGGCGCTTCAGGCTGCACCGCGCGGGCAGCGAGGAAATGCGATTCATCTGCTCGCACGACAACGACGGGTCGCGCGCGTTCGTGTTCTCGTCGTGGTCGCTCGACGCCGAGCGGCTCGCGTCGGTCGACGCGGCGTTGCGCCACGTCCTCCTCGGCGATTCGGGTGGTGCCATGCCATGACCGTTCTCGGCCACGCCCGGGTGTCCCCGAAGCGGCGACCCGCGCGCCGGGGTCTGGCGCTACACCGCCCGCTGCCACCGCTCGCGGACGGCGAGTGCCAGGTGTGGTCGAACGCGGTACCGGCACCGACGACACGCGCGGCGTACCTCGTCGCGCACACCCTCACCCGCGCCGTCCTGGCCACCCATCTCGGCGTCGACCCCGAGGACGTCGACATCCAGCACGACTGCCCGCAAAGTGCTGCGGCGCAAGGGAAACAGGGCCTCTACTTCTCGCTGACCCACACCGACGGCCTGGTCGCGCTCGCCGTGACGCGGGCCGGTCAGGTGGGCGTCGACGTCGAACGCGTGCGCGCGCTGCCGGAGGAGGCGTTCGCGGCGGCGGTGCTGTCGGAGCCGGAGCGCGCGGCGTTGCGCAACCTCCCGCCGGGCGAACGGAACGTCGCGATGGCCGTGTGGTGGACACGCAAGGAGGCGGTCCTCAAGGCGACCGGGTCGACCGCCGCGCTGTCCTGCCTCACCGTCTCGCCACCCGACGAGTCGCCACGCCTGCTCGCGACGGTCCTGCCGGTCGCGCCGGAGGACGTCCACCTGACGAGCCTGCGTCCGCGCGGCGGACTGCTCGGCGCGGTGGCCGTGGTGGCGTACGAGCGACCGGAGTTCGTCGAGATCGACGCCGCGGACCATCTCTAACCTGGAACGCCCGACGGGAATCGAACCCGTGTACTTGGATTACAAATCCAATGCTCTACCATTGAGCTACAGGCGCATCGTGGAACACGTACTTTTTAACAGCCGCGTCCGACGGGGGTCAACGGCGAATAGTCGCCACGCCCGGGTCAGACGGTCGTGCTCACGGCAGCCTCGGCGGCCGTGGGGGTGCCCGGCTCGGCGGGCAGGAAGACCCAGCGCTTGAACGACCAGAAGCGCCACAGCGTCCCGAGGACGAGGCCGACGCCGTTCGCGGCGACGTTGAGCGCGAGCGGGCTGGTGTAGCCGAGGCCGTAGCGCGCGACGCCGAGACAGATCTCGACGATCACCAGGCCGACGCCGCTGAGGATGATGAACAGCACGTACTCGCGCTTGATCCCAGTGCGCGCCCGGTGGGCGAACGACCAGTGCCGGTTCATGAAGTACGACGACGTCGCGGCGACGATCACCGAGATCGCCTTGCTGGTCAGCGGCCCTACGCCAACCCGGAAGTGCAGCCAGTTGAAGAGCGCGATGTCGAGCACCGCGTTGAACGCGCCGACGAGCCCGAACTTCGTGATCTCGTGGATGAGGACCTGGAAGCGGTCGTAAAGGGCACGGACGGCAGACACCCGATGAGGGTATCCGGCGCGCATGGGAGACTCCGCGCAATGCCGCCAACGAGGGACACATCCTAGGAGTCATCCGTGGTCGACATCCGGCTCACCGACGAGCAGGAGACGTTCCGCAAGACGGTCGAGCAGTTCGCGCGCACCGTGGTCGCGCCGCGCGCCGAGGCGATGGACGAGTCGGGCGAGTTCCCGTACGACATCGTCCGGCAGATGGGGGAGCTGGGGCTGTTCGGGCTGCCCTTCCCCGAGGAGTACGGCGGCATGGGCGGCGACTACTTCACGCTCTGCCTCGCGATCGAGGAGCTGGCCCGCGTCGACTCGTCGGTCGCTATCACGCTCGAGGCCGGTGTCTCGCTCGGGGCGATGCCGATCTACCGGTTCGGCACCGAGGAGCAGCGCCGCGAGTGGCTGCCGAAACTCGTCGACGCGTCGTCGCTGGGCGCGTTCGGCCTGACCGAGCCCGGCGGCGGGTCCGACGCCGGCGCGACGCGGACGACGGCCAAGCTCGACGCCGGCCACTGGGTCGTCAACGGCACCAAGTGCTTCATCACGAACTCCGGTACGGACATCACCCGGCTCATCACGGTGACCGCGATCACCGGCGAGGAGTTCGACGGCCAGAACGAGATCTCATCGATCCTCGTGCCGGTACCCCGCGAGGGGTTCACGGTGTCGAAGAAGTACTCGAAGATCGGCTGGCACGCGTCGGACACGCGCGAGATCACGTTCGCCGACTGCAAGGTGCCGGCGGAGAACCTCCTCGGCGAGCGCGGCCGCGGCTACGCCAACTTCCTCTCCATCCTCGACGAGGGCCGCATCGCGATCTCCGCGCTCGGCGTCGGCCTCGCGCAGGGCTGCGTCGACGAGTCGCTGAAGTACGCGCAGCAGCGTGAGGCGTTCGGGCGGCCGATCGCCAAGTTCCAGGCGATCGCGTTCAAGATCGCGGACATGGAGATGCGCGCGCACACCGCGCGACTCGCGTACTACGCCGCCGCCGACCGGATGCTGCGGGGCGCGCCGTTCAAGAAGGAAGCGGCGATCGCGAAGCTCTACTCGTCGGAGATCGCGGTCACGAACGCGCGCGAGGCGGTCCAGGTGCACGGGGGTTACGGCTACATCAACGAGTACCCCGTCGCCCGCTTCTACCGCGACTCGAAGATCCTTGAGATCGGCGAGGGTACGAGCGAAGTGCAGCGCATCCTCATTGCGCGCGAGCTCGGGATTTAGGGGGCGGCGCCCTGCGGGCGCCCAAAGTTCGTGATCTTGGCGATGGTTTGCACCGTATGCGTGCAGAACCTCGCCAAGATCACGAGTTTTCCGGGCGTCAGGCGGCGCCGGAGCGACGGGGCAGGTCCTGCGCGGGACAACGGTTGAGGACGACGACCAGGCCCGCGGCTCGCGCCCGCTCGATCGCCGCCTCGTCGGGGAACACGCCGAGCTGCGTCCAGACGGCCTTCGCCCCGATCGCCACGGCCTCGTCGACGTGCGGTCCGGCGTCCTCGGACCGGCGGAACAGGTCGACGACGTCGACGGGGCGCGGTACCGACGCGAGGCTGGGGTAGCAGCGCAGGCCGAGGACGGTCTGGTACTTCGGGTTGACGGGGACGACGTCGTAGCCGTGGTCGAGGAGCAGCTGCATCACGTCGCGGCTCGCCCGCATCGGGTCGTCCGAGGCGCCGACGACGGCCCAGGTATGGAAGCGCGCGAGCACCGTTCGCGCCGTCGCCACGTCGGTCCGCACCGCGCCTCCTCCCGGCTTGCGGCGCGCCCTCAGCAGGTGAGCACGCGCGAGACCACGCCTTCTTCGGTGACCCAACGGACGGTCTCCCTGACACCAAGGTACGTGCCCTCGTCGGCGCCGCGGCGAACCGGCCGCTCCGCGACTTCGCTGAGCACGCTGGACAGGTGGCCGAGCGCGTTCGGGATGTCGGCCGACGGCGTGTCCGACGTGGCCAGGTACCACTCGAGGATCGCGATGGGGTGGCCCTGCCCGTAGACGGGGCAGGCGACGGCGGCGACGACGCCGGCGGTGTGTGCCGCGTCGTGCAATGGCGTCCCGGTGAGCCCGCTCAGGTCGCCGACCCACTGGGTGCCGCCGAGGTGGAGGGCGAGCGCGAGGTGGCCACGCGCGGGGAAGGGCTGCGCCTCGACGCACGCGTGCCGCAGGCCGCCGAGCCCGATGCCGTCGTCGGGGAACCACAGTCCGGACGACACCCACGTGCCGGCCATGGCCTCGGACGTGACCCAGGCGTGGCCGCACTTCCAGCCGACGGTGTTCGCAACATCTTCGAGGACTGCTGCGATCGCGTCCTGGAAGGTTGCGGCGGCACGGGCGCGGGCGCCGGCGGTCTCGACCAGCGCCATCAGCGCCGGGTCGGGAGCGGGGGCCGCTTGGCTACGGTTTCGGCGCATCACATGTACGGATTCGTCAGCGTGTCCCCGCACGTACGTCACCCGATCGGGTGAACGGATCATGCCCCCCGCTGCAGCGCGAACGGCGAGCGCCAGCCGCGCAGCACGAGCGCGTCGATGTACGCCTGCTCGGCGGCCTGCTCGTCGGCGGCGAGCACGCGAAGCTGGGTGGGGTCGTTCAGGCTCGCGACGTTCGACTCCGCGTGGCGGTGGCGGTTGACCGCGACGATGTACTCGGACATCCGGCGCAGGAGCTCCTCGTCGAAGGCAACCGACGGCATCCGGCCTCCTCAGGGCTCGCGAACGGACTTAGGTACTCATGAAGCGTCGTCCATACGGACCATCGCTCTTTACGCCACGCGAGCGATTCACCCGATGAGACGAACGGCCTAGTAGGGCCTGTCTCCCGGACCCGAACTTCGTGATCTTGGCGAGGTTGTGCACCAGATGCGTGCAGAACATCGCCAAGATCACGAGATGTGGGCTGGCGAAGCACGCCGCGACGAGCGTCTCGCCAAGCCCTACGAGCCCGATACGTCCAGACCGAGCGCCGCCAGGTGCGCGACGAGGTCCGCTCGGCCGGTGAACGGCTCCGCGTGCAACCCCGCCCGCCGGGCTCCGTCGACGTTCTCCGGGCGGTCGTCGGTGAAGAAGCACTCGGCGGGCGCGACGCCGAGCACCTTCGCCGCATGTTCGAAGACGGCCGGATCCGGCTTCGCGACGCCGATCTCCGCCGACGAGAACACGACGTCGAACGCGTCGAGCAGAGCGTGGTGCGCGAGGTGCTCGCGGAGCTGGTCGGTGGCGTTCGACAGCAAGGCGACGGTCACGTGCTGCCGTACGGCGGCGACCAGGTCGACCATGGCGCGGTCGACGCGACCGGCGTAGGCGAAGTAATGCTCGACCGCGACCCTGGCGCCCGGCCCGTACTCCGCCACCAGCGCGCGGGCGATGGCGTCCGCCCACTGCCGCGCGGTGGCCGTGCCGACCTGCGTCATGGCGAACTCGGGGACGTCATACGCGACGCGCTCGATCGCTCCCTCGGGCAGGCCGGCGGCCTGCTCGCCCGCGCGCGCGCCGACGTCGTCCCAGTGCCGGATCACCCCGTCGAGGTCGAACAGGACCGCGCGGATTGCGGTCACGGGCGGCCGAGGGCGCGGTACGTCCACCCGGCCGCGCGCCACCGGACCGGATCGAGAGCGTTGCGGCCGTCGACGATGCGGCGCTCGTGGACGACGGACGACAGCGCGGCCGGGTCCATGTCGCGGAACTCGCGCCACTCGGTGAGGTGCAGCACCGCGTCCGCGCCCGTCGCGGCGTCGGGCGCCGACGCGGCGTACGACAGCTCGGGGTAGCGGCGACGGGCGTTGTCCATCGCGGCGGGGTCGTAGACGGTGACGGCACCACCTTCGCGCCGGATCGTGCTCGCGACGTCGAGTGCGGGGGAGTCGCGGATGTCGTCGGAGTTGGGTTTGAACGCGGCGCCGAGCACCGCGATCCGCATGCCGCGGAACGACCCGCCGACGAACTCCCGCGAGAGCTCGACCATCCGCTCGCGGCGCCGCTGGTTGATCGCGTCGACCTCCCTGAGGAACGACAGCGCCTGGTCCACGCCGAGCTCGCCCGCGCGCGCCATGAAGGCCCTGATGTCCTTGGGCAGGCACCCGCCGCCGAAGCCGAGCCCGGCGTGCAGGAAGCGCCCGCCGATGCGGGTGTCGTACGACAGGGCCTCCGAGAGTTTTTTCACGTCGGCGTGCGCGACCTCGCACACCTCGGCCATCGCGTTGATGAAGGAGATCTTGGTGGCCAGGAACGCGTTCGCGCTGACCTTGACGAGCTCCGCGGTCGCGTAGTCGGCCACGACGACCGGCGTGTCCAGGTCGACGATCGGCCCGAACACCTCGCGCAGCACCCGTTCGGCGCGGCCGCCCTCGCGGACGCCGAACACCAGCCGGTCCGGCCGCAGGGTGTCCTCGACGGCGAACCCTTCGCGAAGGAACTCGGGGTTCCAGGCGAGCTCGACCGCGTCGCCGCCAGGCGCCTCGGCGGCGAGGCGTTCGGCAAGCCGTTCGGCCGTGCCGACCGGCACCGTCGACTTTCCGACGACGACGCACTCGCGGTCGAGGTACGGCGCGAGGCCGGTGACGACCGCGTCGACGTAGCGCAGGTCGGCGGCGTACTCGCCGGCCTTCTGCGGCGTGCCTACGCAGACGAAATGCACGTCGCCGAACGCCGCCGCCTCCTCGTACGACGTCGTGAAGCGCAGCCGTCCCGACTCGATGTTCTTGCGCAACAACGGCTCGAGCCCGGGCTCGAAGAACGGGACCTCGCCCGACGTGAGCGCGTCGATCTTGGCTTGGTCGACGTCCATGCCGAGCACCTCGTGGCCGAGCTCGGCCATGCAGACGGCGTGCGTGGCGCCGAGGTAGCCGGTGCCGAGGACGGTGAGCCGATGGGTCATGCGGCCGAGCGTACCGGGGTCTACCAGGCGAGCAGGTACGCGTCCGGATAGCCCGTGTCATACGGCAGCGCGTCGCCCGCGCCGTCCCACCGCTGCACCGCGGCGTCGGGGGGCTCACCCAGCGTCACGAGCGCGTGGCCGGTGCCGGACCACGACAGCGCGGCTGCCTCGTCCCCGGGCGCGAGCCCGAACACGACGTCGCCGGCGGACTCGCCGTGCACCTCGACGACGGTCTGCTTGTCGGTGGTGCCGGAGTCGTCGGAGCAGTGGCGTACCGCCGTGAGCACGTCGCCGCGGTACGCCGTCGCGACGTAGCGGCAGGTCAGGCCGACGTCCACGATCGGGAGGCGCAGCGGCGGCGTCGCACCAAGGTCGCCCTCGGCCGCGCCGGTGTCGAGCACCGTTACCTGCGAGCGGTTCACGACCATCGTGACGTGGCGCAGGTCGGGCGCCCACGACAGCGACGTGACCGCGTCGCGCTCGGCCGACGTCGTCCAGACGCGCTCGTGACCGCTGGCGAGGTCGCGCACGCGCAACTCGGTCCGGTCGCAGGACGGCCCGGTGCTCGTGACGTAGGCGAGCAGCCTCGCGTCGCGAGAGATCGCGATCCGCGCCGTGTGCCCGACGAGCTGCGTGACCCCTTGCCCTTCCATGGTGTCGAGACTCGCGAGCGGCCGCGAGAGCACGGACTCGCACCCGGTCGCCGACCCGAACGCCACGAAGAACTGCTCGCCGTCCCCGACCGCCGCGACGCCGGTCGGGATCCTGCCGGGCATCGTGGTCCCGTCGAGGCCCCCTCCGACGCCGTCCGTGACAACGAGGCGCACGCCGTCGCCGACGATCGCGATGGCGCGCGCCGCGGCGGGTGCACTGGGGGCCGTCGCGGTGCCGGTCGGCGTCGACGCGGGAGGCGCGACGACGGTGCGCGGTGCGCTCGTCGTGATCACCGCGACGACCGCAGCGGTGGCGACCACGGCCGCGCCAAGCGTGGCCCACGAGCGCAGCCGCCGACGGGCGCGGCGGGCGACGATCGCGTCGTACGCACCGGGGTCCGGCTTCGTCACGGCGCGCGCCGCGAGCGCATCGCGCAGCCTGTCCTCGACGTCGTTCATCGCGAGCCCTCCAGCGTCCGGCGGAGCGCGGCCATGCCGCGCGACGTGTGGGACTTCACCGTGCCGGGGGACAGGTGCATGGCCGTTGCGATCTCGGCCTCGCTGAGGTCCTCCCAGTACCGGAGGACGAGCGCCTGGCGCTGGCGTACGGGCAGCAGCGCGAGCGCCGCGATCACCTCGCGCTGGTCCGCGCGCAGCACCACGGCATCCTCCGCGGACGGTACGACGCCGTCGTCGGGCGGCGCGTGCTTGCGCGCCGTACGGAGCCGGCGCAGGCGCGAGCGCGACAGGTTGAGGATCGTCGAGCGCAGGTACGCGAGCGCGCGGTCAGGGTCGGCGAGCGTCCGGCCGTGCAGCCGCGCGAACGCCTCCTGCACCAGGTCCTCGGCCGTCGCGCGGTCGTCGGTGACGAACACCGCGAGCCCGAGCAGTCGCGCGTAGTGCGCGGCGAACAGCTCCGGCAGGCCGGCCTCACGCGCCACCAGCGCCACCCCTTCGACCGTCGTCATGCCCGAGAGACGCACTCGTACGGATTCGGTTTACCCACGTCGATACGATTCGTCGGTGAACCCCGACTTCGACACCTACCGGCTCGCCGAGGAGCACGACCTCCTCCGCAAGTCGGTGCGCGCCATGTGCGATGCCAAGATCGCCCCGCGGGCCGCCGAGATCGACGCGACCGGCGAGTTCCCCTGGGACGTGTTCGAGGAGCTCAAGCGCAACGACCTGCTCGCGATCCACATCCCCGAGGCGTACGGCGGCCCGGGCGCCGACGCGATCTCCAGCGCGATCCTCATCGAGGAGGTTGCGCGGGCCTGCGCGTCGTCGTCGCTGATCCCCGCGGTCAACAAGCTCGGGACGCAGGGGATGCTGCTGTCGGGTGGCGAGGAGATCAAGCAGGCGTACCTGCCGAAGGTCGCCTCGGGCGAGGGCATGATCTCGTACGCCCTGTCCGAGCCGGAGGCCGGGTCCGACGCCGCGGCCATGAAGACGCGCGCGGTGCGCGACGGCGACTCGTACGTCCTCAACGGTTCGAAGCGCTGGATCACCAACGCGGGCGTCTCGTCGTACTACACGGTCATGGCGGTCACCGACCCGGAGCAGGGGCCCAACGGCATCAGCGCGTTCGTCGTCGAGAAGGACGACCCCGGCTTCAGCGTCGGCAAGCTCGAGAAGAAGATGGGCATCAAGGGCAGCCCTACTGGCGAGCTGTACTTCGACAACTGCCGCATCCCGGCCGACCGGATCGTCGGCGCGGAGGGGACGGGCTTCAAGACCGCGCTGCGGACCCTCGACCACACCCGGCTCACCATCGGCGCGCAGGCGCTCGGCATCGCGCAGGGCTCGCTCGACTACGCCCTCGGCTACGTCAAAGAGCGCTCGCAGTTCGGCAAGCCGATCGCGTCGTTCCAGGCGGTGCAGTTCATGCTCGCCGACATGGCGATGAAGATCGAGGCCGCGCGCCAGCTCATCTACGTCGCCGCGTCGAAGGCCGAGCGGATGGAGCCCGACCTGACGTTCATATCGGCGGCGGCGAAGTGCTTCGCGTCCGACGTCGCGATGGAGGTCACCACCGACGGCGTGCAGCTTCTCGGCGGGTACGGCTACGTCTCCGACTACCCGATGGAACGCTTCATGCGCGACGCCAAGATCACCCAGATCTACGAAGGTACCAACCAGATCCAGCGGGTGGTCATGGCGAGGAACCTGCTGAAGTAGCGGCGAGCCAGTACGTACGGATCGCCCCGGGGCGGCACCGCACCGTGTCGGCCATGCGGTCACGGTAGCGTCCGGCGTCATGGATCCCCGGCCGCAGAGCGCGTCGCGTTGCACGCTGTCGCGGATCATGACCGCGCTCGACGCGAACCTGCACGGCAACATCCACGGCGGCGTCATCATGAAGCTCGTCGACGACGCCGCCGGTGTCGTCGCCGCCCGGCACTCCGGCGGTCGCGCGGTGACGGCCGCGATGGACGAGATGGTGTTCCTCGTCCCCGTGCACATCGGCGACCTCGTGCACGCGCACGCCCAGGTCAACTGGGCCGGCCGGACCTCGATGGAGATCGGCGTCCGAGTCGAGGCGGAACGCTGGGACGAGGTCGGCGACGCGCTGCACACATCGACCGCGTACCTCGTCTACGTCGGCCTCGACGCGCGCGGCAAGCCGCGCGAGGTCCCTCCTGTGCTGCTCGACGGGGGCGACGAGCGGGCCGCGCGACGGTTCCGCGAGGCGGAGATCCGGCGTACCCACCGGCTCTCGCGCCGGGAGGCGATCCTCCGCTCGCGCGAACCCTGACCGAATCGGCAGGACCGGCGTCGTCCGATCGCGAAGAGCCTGGAGAACGCCCTCCGCTGAGCAGGAGACCCCTCATGCATACGACATCTCTCGCTCTCGTCGCCGCCCTCGTCGCCGGCGTCGCCGCCTCGCCCGCGAGTGCGAAGCCCAAGAAGCACAAGAAGCCGATCACCAAGACGTACACGGCCAGCGCACCGGCGCCCGACCCGACGAACTACGCGATGCAGGGCTACTCGGTGTGCGCCCAGAACGTGCCGCAGAGCTTCGACATCAAGGAGTTCACCGCGCCCGCGCCCGGCAAGCTCAAGGTCGAGATGCACGGGTTCACCGGTGACTGGGACCTGCTGCTCATGGACTCGGAGCAGGCCGAGATGACGCAAAGCGGCAGCTCGGACCTTGGCTCGCCGACGGCCGATGCGTCCGAGTCGATGACGTACAAGATCAAGAAGGCCAAGAAGAAGTACAGCATCGTCGCGTGCAACTGGGCGGGCGGCCCGTCCGCGACCGTGAAGTACACGTTCACGTACGCGTAGTTCGCGCCGTACCTCCCGGTTTCTCCGGCTGGCCCAGCGGCTTCGCTCGGACGACGATGGCCTTCGTCGACCGAGAGGAGACGCCATGAACGGCGCCGTCGTGATCAGCTGGGGAACGGCAGTACGCGGGCGTGAGGCGAAGAGCCTCGAGGTGTTCGGCAAGGCGATCGCGCAGTTCGACGCGCTGGCCAAAGCGGGGCGAGTGCACTCCCACCAGGAGTTCCTGTCGCGTACGGGTACGCAGAACGGCTTCATGCTGGTGACCGGCGACCTCGACGAGCTCACGAAGATCCTGGCGGAGGACGACGTACTCGCGCTGACGACCGCCGGGTCGACGATCTGCGACAACTTCCGCGTCAACCTCTACGAGGGCGGCAGCGAGACTGCGACGACGGCGAGCATCCAGCGCTGGGTCGGCGTTCTGACCGACCTGGGGTATCTCACGACGTAGCACGCGCGCGGAACACCCGCAACCAGACGGCGAGGGCGACCTGCCCTCGCCGTTCCACGTTCCGGGCAGGGTTGTCGCACTCGACGGCGAACTAGTCCGGCCTGCCGCGGGGTGCCCGCCGACGACGTGCGGGCATTCGGGATACGCCGGGGACGCGTCGAAGTGTCAGGTGAGAAGTCGCCCGACACCGGGGTCCGTCCCGGCGTAAAAGGCGGGTTGGTCCTGTCCAGTCGGGGAGAGTCGATGAAGAGCGACGACGCCGTCGCGCGCCGGTGGGCCGCGGTGTACGCCGAACGCCGGCGGCTGCTGCGCCTCGCGCGGCGGCGCACGCTGAACGATGCCGAGGCCGAGGACTGCGTGTCCGAGGCGATGCTGCGGTGCGTCGAGTTCGACGACCTCGACGAGGCACGGCTGTCCGCGTTCCTCACCACCGTGACCGTCCGGCTCTGTGCCGACCAGCACCGCGAACGCGGCCGGATGCTCAGGGCCGGGGGCCGGACGGTCGGGCGTCCGGAGGAGCCGAGCCACGAGGACGGCGTCTGCGACCGGGCCGAGGCGGAGTGGCTGGCCGAGCGAGTCGTCGGGCTACCGGCGCACCAGCAGCGCATCGTCGAGGCACGCGCCGCGGGGATGTCCTGCGCGAACGCGGCGGCGTACCTCGGCGTCACGGTCGACGCGGTGAAGTCGGCGGTCGCCCGGGCGCGGACGACGCTGCACGCGGCGCGGGACTCGGCGTACGGCGTACTCGTGGCCGCCACCAGCCGCTACCGGGCGGTCGCCGAGTGCGCGACGGGTACCGCGCTCGCCGGGGCCGTCGCGGTTGGCGGGCTCATCATCATCGACGGGCAGGTCCGTGGCGGCCCCGTTCTCGCGCGGGACCGAGTTGTCGTCATCCAGCGCCAAGCCGGCGCGCCCGGCTCCGATCGGCCGGTCCCCGTACTCACGCCGCGGCCCGACGCGGATCCGGCCGCTGGCTGGGCCGCGCCGCCGACGGTCTCGGGCCCGATGCCGCCCCCGCCGCCCCGCCCGACGGGCAGGGAGAGCGTCACGGCCGGTCCGGCGACGTTCGTCCACGAGCCGGACAAGTACCCGATCCAGGAGCGCTACCTCCACTGCGTCACCGAGGGCATCCAGCTCCACCCGACGATTCGCTGCAACGAACCAGGAGACTCACGATGACGTTCCGTGCCGTGCTGGCGTCGTGCGCGACGGTGCTCGCTCTGGGCGCCGCGGCGCCGCCCGCGCGCGCCAACGGGATCGGCGATCCGCTCGACGACCTGAAGCGCGCCGTCCGCGACGAGGTCCTCGTCGGCAACGACGACTGCCTCTGGGTGCACCACCGCCAGGTCGCCTGCCCGCCGTGGGGCTACCTGCCGGTCGACGTCCGGACGCTCGTCCCGCCGGCCCAGTAGCTCAGACGGCCATCACCGAAGGCTCGGCGGGGACGGCCAGCGGCGGCTCGGTGACCTTCTCGACGTCCTCGACCGTGACGCCGGGCGCGAGCTCGCGCAGCACGAGCCCGTCGTCGGTGACGTCGATGACGGCCAGGTCGGTGATGATCCGGTGCACGACACCGCGGCCCGTGTAGGGCAGCGAGCACTCGTTCACGATCTTCGGCGAGCCGTCCTTCGCGGCGTGCTCCATCATCACGATGAGCCGCTTGGCGCCGTGGACGAGGTCCATCGCGCCGCCCATGCCCTTGACCATCTTGCCGGGGATCATCCAGTTGGCCAGGTCGCCGTCCTTGCTGACCTGCATCGCGCCGAGGACCGCGACGTCGATGTGCCCCCCGCGGATCATCGAGAACGACGTCGCCGAGTCGAAGAACGACGACCCCGCCTGGA
>CBQZLL010000058.1:0-13800 GCA_967749945.1 uncultured Frankiaceae bacterium | reverse complement strand
CCGGCTCCGCACCGAGGTCTCCCCCGCCGACGACCGCGAGGTCGGTGTCGACGACGAGGAGTCGCTCGGCCATGCCCGCCCAGAGGTCGACCTCGACGCCCGCCGAGCGCATCTGGTCGATCAGCGCCGCCGCGTGTGGCTGTTCGCTCGGCGGTCTCGTCACGACCCGCACCGCGACGCCGCGGGCGACGAGCGACCGCAGCATCGCCGACCATCGCGCCATTCCGTGCCCGGTCACGGTCGGCGAGAACAGCGCCACCTCCGCGACCGCCGACTCCAGGTCGGCGAGCACTCGTGCGTCGTCGGACACGAGCGAGAACGCCCCGCGCATCACCTCGTCCAGCGGCAGCGGCGAGCCTCGCTCACGCAACAGCCCGAACACCGCCCGCGCCGTCCCGTCGCGCGGCGTCCGGTCCGCGAGGAACGACGCGTCGCCGAGGACGAGGAGCTGGTCGCGCGCCCGGGAGACGGCAACGTTGAGCAGCCGCGCCTCCGGGTCGTCGCGGCCGCGCGCCCGCGACGCCGGACCGGGCGACACCCCGACAGAGTCGGCGAGGTCGACCACGACGACGTCCTGCTCGTTGCCCTGGAACCGGTGCACGGTGGAGACCCAGCCCCGCGCGGTGGGGCCGAAGCGATCCAGCAGCAACGCGGCGACGAGCCGCTCTTGCGCGCCGTACGGCGTGACGACGCTCGCGGCGCCGTCGGGCAACGCCGACAGCGCCGCGGCGACGAGCACCGCGTGCACCGGGTTGAACCGCGAACCGCGCCCGGACATCCCGGCCCACGCGCCGAGCGCGCTCGTGTCGACGTACCGCAACGGCGGCGTCGACGGCCAGGACGTCCGTCCGGTCGCGAGCGGGTTGTCGGCGTAGAACACGTCGCTCACGAGACCGGCGATCTCCGGCCGCATCCGGTACTGCGTCCGCAACGCGGCGAGCCACGGCGGCGGCGTCCCGGCGGTGAGCAACGACGGCACCCCGCACGCGACGAACGCGTCCGTCGCCAGCCAGCGCGTCACCTCCGGCGAGGTGTCGGTGACGATCGCGGGCAGCTGCCGGAAGTCGCCCGCGACGACGACCGACGAGGAGGCAAGACCCGCCGCGTACGCCGTCATCGGCAGCATGAGCATCGACGCCTCGTCCACGACGACGACGTCCCACTCGCGTTCGGGCAGCCCGCCGAGCCAGGTCTGGTACACCGTCGTCGCGACGACGAGCGCGTCGTCGAGCAGCCCGGCCGCCGCGGCCTCGACCACGACGTCGATCTCGGCCAGCCGGTCGCGCAGCCGCGACCGCTCCTCGGCGAGGTCGTGGTCGGCGTCGAGCGTGCCCTGGCCCGCGGCCTCGGCGTCGGTCGCGGACAGCCGCGCGCTGAGCTGCCCGCGTTCGGCGAGCAACGGCGCCGACACCCGCGCCGACACCGCGTCGGCCGCCAGGTGCGCGACGGCCTCCTGGACGACGGTGCCGTGCCGCAGCACGCGGCCCGCTTCGACGTCCTTCTCGAGCAACGCGGCCGCGCGACCGAGCGCGGTGTCGACGGCGGTGTTCGTGTTCGCGACGAGGAGGACGGAACGTCCGGCCCGCGCGTGGGCGGCGACGACGTGCGCGACCGTCGTCGTCTTGCCGGTGCCCGGCGGGCCCCACACGAACGTCGCGTCGCTCCCGACCGCGAGCGCGACCGCGGCGGCCTGCTCGTCGTTCAGGCCGTCGGCGGCGACGTCCGCGCGCGACGACGCGATCGAGCCGCCCCCGATGACTCGCTCGACCATGTCGTACGACAGCGGCCACTCGTCGTCGAGGACCTCGTCGAGCCGCGCGGCGAGACGTTCGAGGAGGAACGACGCGTCCGCGATGAGCACCGCGTGCTCGACCAGGGCGCCGACGTCCTCGGCGAGCGCGACGACGAGCTCCCGGTCGTTGCGGGTCGCGACCTCGCCGTCCACCTCGCGTCCGTCGTCGAGGATCAGGCGTACGGGCGTGTCGTCGAGCAGCCCCGCGCCGGGCACGTCGGGGAACGCGTACGTCGTCCGCTTGCCCGACGTCCCGAGCCGCGCGCCACCGGTGACCGCGCGCCCCTGCAACGTCCGGTCCGCGCGCAGCGTCGCGACCTCGGCACGCAACGCCTCGGCCATCGACCGCAACGCCTGCTCGACCACGCCCCTACTCTCGCAGCCACCCGCGACGGGGGTGACGTCTCCGTCTGTCCAAAAGCAACCGGTACGGCTAGAACGATGCGATGCGAACGATTCTCCTTGCGCCACTTGCGCTGCTCGCCCTGACCGCGACGCCGGCGGCCGCCAACAACCCCACCGAGTGCGTAGCCGTGGGAGTGCAGTGCGCCACCGCCTCCGCGAGCTGGTTCGGTGCGTACTCGTGCAACGCCGTGCCTCCCGGCGAGCCGGCGGCCGCGTGCGCGGGACACGGCACGTCCGGGTACGTCTTCGGCTTGACCTGCTCCGGCAATGGCACCGGGCCGGTCACCGTCGTCGTCACCGGCTGCGGCACGTCGAGCTCGGGCGTGCTGAGCGCCGCTGTCTCCTCGAGTTGGTGGCACTGGGACGCCGACGCGCTGGACGTCTGCCACACGGCGACCGTGACGGCGGTGTTCAACGGGTTCGAGGGGCCCAAGCCGGCCGAGCACACGTTCTGCGTCAGCTTGACCTGAGCCGCGGGCGGTCCACCTTGCCGGTGGCATTGCGCGGGATCGCACCGGTGAACACGACGTCGCGCGGGACGTAGTGCCGCGCGAGCCGGTCACGCACCGCGGCGCGCACGTCGTCCTCCGTCAGTTGCGCGCCGGGCGTGCGCACGACGACCGCGCGCAGCCGCTGCCCGAACTCCTCGTCGGGCACGCCGACGACCGCGACGTCGGCGACGCCGGGCAGCGCGGAGAGCACGTCCTCGACCGGGCCAGGGAACACGTTCTCGCCACCGGAGACGACCATGTCGTCCTCCCGGCCGACGAGGAACAGCCGCCCGTCCGCGTCGAGCCGGCCGAGGTCGCCGGTCGCCATGAGACCGTCGCGGACCTCCTTGCCGCCGCCCGTCGTGTAGCCCTCGATCTGCGCTGTGTTGCCGACGAAGATGCGGCCGGTCTCGCCGGGCAGCACGGGGTCGCCGTACGCGTCGAGTAACCGGATCGTCGTCCCCGCGGGCGGGCGCCCGACCGTACCGGGCGCGGACCGGATGTCGTCGGGTCCGGCGATCGCCGCCCACGCGACCTCGGTCGAGCCGTAGAGGTCGTAGAGGACGTCGCCGAAGCGGGCCATGAAACGCGCGGCGACGTCGGGCGGCAGCGCCGAGCCGCTCACGACGACGACGCGCAACGACGACGTGTCGTACGGCTCCGCGACGTCGAGCAGCCGGCGCAGCATGACGGGCACGCCGACCAGCCCGGTCGCCCGGTGCTCCTCGACCGCGGCGAGCGTCGCCGCAGCGTCGAACGTTCCCGTCACCACGACCGTCGATCCCATGACCGTCGCGAGCAACCACTGCATGAAGCCCCACGCGTGGAACAGTGGCGCCGCGACGACCGTCGTCTCGTGCGCCTTCAACGGGATCGCCGACAGCAGCGCGACGACCGGGTCGAGGCTCGACGGCGGCGACCGCCGCGCGCCCTTGGGCGTGCCGGTCGTGCCCGACGTGAGGATGACGACCGTACCCGGCTCGCGCGGAGGGCGCGGTCGCGCGGTCGCGTACGTGACGGCGAAGTCCGCGACCTCGTCCGGGCCGTACGACGGCAGCGTCACGGGCACGACGTCGGCGAAGCCCGGGCCGTACACGACCGCCGTCAGCCCCTCCGTCGCGGCGACCTCGGCGACCTGCGCGGCCGACGAGCCGGTGTTGAGCAGCACCGCGCTCGCCCCCACCTTGCCGAGCGCGACGACCGCGACGGCGAAGTGCCGGTCGTTCGCGCAGAGCACGCCGACCGGGTCGCCTTCGCCGACTCCCGATGCGCGCAACCCCGCCGCGACGGCGGTCGTCGTGCGGTCGAGCCCGCGGTACGTCAGCGGCCCGTCGGGGTCGACGAACGCGACCCGCCGCGGGTCGCGCGCGGCCTGCATCGCGTACGCGCCGGCGGACGTGAGTCCCCAGAACCGGAGCGCCGCCGCCATGCCGAACACGTGGTCGGGGCGCGGGGGCGAGAGCAGCCCCGCCCGGGCCAGGACCAAGGTCCTGGTCACAGCGGATCGCGGGGATGGCCAGGGCATGCGCGCGAGGCTAGTCCGTCCGCGTCATTCCCAGAATGTGCCTACTTCGCCACCCGGCTACGCGCCGATAACGGCGAGGTGACGACTCTGGACGCGGGCGTACCGATAGTCAGGAACACACACCGCTGGGTCGGTGTGGGCCGGTCCGGCGAACCGGACGCGGCTGCGGCCGGGCGGGCCGCCGCGTCGGCCGCGCTGACCGGTCCCGACCCGCGGCTGCTCGTCGTCCTCTGCTCGACGGCGTACGACCTGTCCGCGCTGCTGCGCGCGGTCCGCGACGTGTCCAGGGGCGCCCAGGTCGTCGGTTGCTCGACCGCGGGCGAGGTCGCGACCGACGGCCCTGGCGACGGCGGTGTCGTCGTCCTCGCGCTCGGCGGCGACGGCTTCCACGTCGAGACCCGCGCCGCGACCGGTGTCGCCGCACGGTTGCGCGAGGCCGGCGCCGAGGTCGCCGGCGCGCTGCGCCCCGTACCCGGCAAGCCGCACCAGGTCCTCCTTCTGCTCACCGACGGTCTGGCGGGCGACCAGCAGGAGATCGTGCGCGGCGCGTACGGCGTCCTCGGCGCGACCGTGCCGCTCGTCGGCGGCTGCGCGGGCGACGACCTCGCGATGCAGGCGACGTACCAGCTGCACGGTGACGACGTCCTCCGCGACGCGATCGTCGCGGCCGCGATCTCCTCGGACGCGCCGTTCGGCATCGGCGTACGCCACGGGTGGCGCACCGTCGGCGAGCCGATGCTCGTCACGCACAGCGGCGGCAACCGCGTACACACGCTCGACGACCGCCCGGCACTCGACGTCTACCTCGACCGGCTCAGCGCGCCCGGCGAGGCGCGCACCGACCCGGCGGCGTTCACCCGCTTCGCGCTGACCCACCCGCTCGGCCTGGCCCGGCGCAGCGGCGAGTCGCAGGTGCGGTTCGTCGCCGAGGCGGACTTCGCCGACCGCTCGATCGGCTGCATCGCCGAGGTCCCGCAGGGCGGGCTCGCGTGGTTCATGGAGGGCGACGCCGCGTCGGTACTCGACGCGACCGACCATGCCTGCGCCGCCGCGCTCGCCGGCCTCGACGGGCAACCACCGCTGGCGCTGCTCGCGTTCGACTGCATCGCGCGACGCGAAGTGCTCGGCGGTCCGGGGATCGTGGCCGAGATCGACCGCGTCGTGGCGGCCGCGAGCGGCGCGCCCGTCGCGGGCTTCTACACGTACGGCGAGATCGCCCGCACCCACGGCATCAGCGGGTTCCACAACCAGACGCTCGTCGTGCTGGCGGTGGGCTGACATGACCGCCTCGGGGGACTGGGCGACCCACCAGCTCACCGAGTTCGTCGAGCTCGTGTCGTCGTTCCACGACGCGGACGCGGCGTTGAACAGCGCGGCCGAACGCGCCGCAGAGGCACTCGAAGCGGAGGTCGGCGTCGCCGTCCTCGACGGCACGGTCCGCGCCTCGGTCGGGTTCGCGCACGGCGCCGCGCCGGTCGACGAGATCCTCGCGCTCGGCGCCGACTGGCCCGACCGCATCGTCGACCTCCCCGGCTTCGGGAGCGGCCGCGCCGTCGTCGCGCGGCTCGGCGACGAGACCGACGGCTGGCTGCTCGTCGTGCGCGCGTCGGACGAGGCGTTCGCGACCCGCGAGATCAACCTGCTCCGCGCCATGGCTCGGGTGCTCGCCCAGTCGTTGCGGATGCTCCGCGCGCTCGCCGAGGAACGCGCGCTGCGCGTGCGCTCGGAGCGGCAGAGCGCCGAGCGCGCGGCCTTCGTCTCGCTGCTGACCGAACGCCAGCGGCTGCTCGAGCGGCTCGGCCGCATCCAACGATCCATCTCGCACCGCGCGCCGCTGCAGGAGGTGCTCGACGCGATCACCCTCGGCGCGCACGAGCTGCTCGGCGACTCGGTGTGCGGGCTCCGGCTGGTCGACCAGGAGAACCCGTCGGAGTTCGTGCTCGTGTCGTACTGCGGCATCAGCGACGGCGACATCGAGCTCGCGCGGCGGGGCCCGGTCGGGCAGGGCGCGGGCGGTCGCGCGATCGTCGAGGACCGCCTCGTGATCATCGACGACTACGCGAACGAGCCGAACGCCGTACCGGTCTTCCAGGCCAACCGGATGACCGCCGCGATGGGCGCGCCGGTCCACGAGAACGGCCGCGTCGTCGGCTCGCTGGTGACCGCGAGCTACCTGCCGGGCCGGTCGTACGGGATGCTCGAACAGGAGGCGCTCGCCTCGCTCGCGCAGCATGCGAGCCTCGCCCTGACCGACGCGAAGACCGTGGAGGCGATGCGCGAAGCGCAGCGCGCCAAGGACATGTTCCTCGCCATGGTGTCGCACGAGCTGAAGACACCGTTGACCGTCATCATGGGCACGCTGCGAACGCTCGAGAGCCACGGCGGCGCCCTCGACGCCGACCTGGTGCGCGAGATGGTGGCGGCGGCGTACGGCCGTGGCGACGAGCTGCGGCGGCTCATCGACCGGCTGCTGCGGGGCGCCCGCGCGGAGCTCGCCGGCGCCCGGCGCGACGCGACGTTGCACGAGCTCGTACGCCGCGCGGTCGACGGCTTCGACCAGCTCCGCCGGCTCACCGTGGACGTCGGTCCGGATGCCGACCTGCACGTCGACACCGTCGCGTTCTCCGACGTCATCGGCATCCTCGTCGAGAACGCCATGGCGCACTCCCCCGCCGACGCGCCCGTGTGGGTCGCGGCCCGGCCGTTCCGCGGCGAGGTCGTCGTCGCGGTGAGCAACCCTGGCAGCATCCCGAGCGACGTCGACCCGGCGACGTTGTTCCTGCCGTTCCACCGTGGCGGGGACGCGCGGTCGTCCGGCGTGGGCCTCGGCCTGTACATCGCCGCGCGGCTCGCCGACTCGATGGCGGGCACCATCGACGTGACGTCGGCGGACGGCATCGTGACGTTCAGCCTGCGCGTGCCGAGGTACCCGCACACCGTTGTCGCGTCGCCGCGGTCACCCGTCTCCACGCCGCACACGGTGCCCGTCTGATCCTCGGCGGCCAGATCGGCGCGCCCAAGTCGGCCGACCGTTTCGCTACTGGTGAGTAGCGGCCACGGCCACGCGGCGACTGGTGAACGGCGGCGCCGCTACTCACCAGTAGCCCCGGGACTGCCTCGCCGCGTGCGTCTAGCCCTCGCCGTGCGCGACCAGGCCCTCGCCCTCGCGCGTGAGCGCGACGAGCCGGGACACCGCGCGCAGGTACTTCTTCCGGTAGCCGCCGTCGAGCATCTCCGGCGGGAACAGCGCGTCGAACGGCACGCCGGACGCGAGCACCGGGACGTCGCGGTCGTAGAGCCGGTCGGCGAGGACGACGAGCCGCAGCGCGGTGGCCTGGCTCGCCACCGGCCGTACGTCCCGCCAGCAGAGCAGCGTGACACCGTCGAGCAGGTCGCCGTAGCGGACCGGGTGCAACGACGCGAGGTGCTCGCAGAGCGCGTCGAAGTCGTCGAGCGCGGCGCCCGGTGTCTCGTCCGCCCGCGTCGCGAGGACGGCGGTGGAGACGGGTGGCGGCGCCGGCGGCAGGCCGCGGTGCCGGTAGTCCTCGCCCTCGATGCGCAACACCGCGAAGTGCGCGGCAAGGCCCTGGATCTCGCGGAGGAAGTCCTCCGCGGCGAAGCGTCCCTGACCGAGCCGTCCTGGCAACGTGTTCGACGTCGCCGCGAGCCGGACGCCGGCGTCGACGAGCTGCCGCAGCAACGTCGAGATGAGCACGGTGTCGCCGACGTCGTCGAGCTCGAACTCGTCGATGGCGAGCAGCCGGTGGCCCGACAGCGCGGTCACCGCCTCGGCGAAGCCGAGCGCGCCGACCAGGTTGGTGAGCTCGGCGAACGTCGCGTACGCCTTGGGCGCGGGCGCGGCGTGCCACAGCGACGCGAGCAGGTGCGTCTTCCCGACGCCGTAGCCGCCGTCGAGGTAGACGCCGGGCGGGTGCGCCGGACGCGCGGGCGACCGGCGCAGCAGGCCGCGTCGTGTCGCCGGCGCGGCGAGCGCCGCCGCGAACTCGCCCAGCGCCGCGACCGCCGCTCCCTGCGACGGTTGCGCCGCATCCGGGACATACGTCGCGAAGCGGACCGCGTCGAACCGCGGTGGCGGCGCGAGCGACGCGACGAGCGCGCCAGGCCGCACGGCCGGCGCGCGATCGACCAGACGGACCGGCACGAAGCGGACTGTAGCGGGCTATCCGCCGCGGCCAGGGTGGGGTTTCCACCGGGCATTTGCGTCAAGGGGATCCCCCGACCGGCCGATCCCTTAAGAGACCCCACGTCCCTGCCGGAAGGCCCCCGACCCGTGCTCTCTCCGCGCCGTACGCTCCCCGCCCTCGCCCTCGCCCTCGCCGTCGCGCTCCCGTTCGCCGGGACGCTGCCGGCGAATGCCGCCTACGGCGACGCGCCGATCTCCACGGCGACCGTGATCGTCCCGATGCACTTCCCGGCGCTCGGGCCGACCTCGTACTCCGACACGTTCCTGGCCTGCCGGTCGGGCTGCACGCGCAAGCACTTCGGCCAGGACCTGATGGGCCCGAGGATGCGGCCGCTCGTCGCGACGTTCAACGGCTACGTGTCCTCGCTCAAGCGCGAGACGACCGTCGGCGGCGGCAACTACATCACCATCAAGGGCGACAACGGCTGGAGCGCCAACTACCTCCACGTCAACAACGACACCCCCGGTACCGACGACGGCAGGGGCACCGCGAGCTATGCGTTCGCGCCCGGTATCTACGTCGGCAAGCGGGTGTTCCAGGGCGAGCTCCTCGGCTGGTCCGGCGACAGCGGGAACGCCGAGAGCACCGCACCGCACCTGCACTTCGAGCTGCGCAAGGGCGACGCGTGGTCGGGCACGGTCTACAACGCGTTCGCCTCGCTGAACCACGCCTACCACGACGCGCGCCCGACGACGGCCGGCCCGCACCCGGACGGCACCTACGTCCACACCTGCGGCCTGTGCCCGGTCTACCGGATCGAGGACAACCAGAAGCACTACCTCCGCAAGGAGGTCGCCGGCCAGATCGGCTTCGACGCCCGCACCGTCGTCACCGTGACCAGGAACGAGGTCAACTGGTACCCGAAGGGCGTCGACGTCCCGCTGCCGCCCGGCCGCGCGTACCGCGACCCGGACGGCGTGGTGTGGTTCGTCGCCGACGGCCTGCGCTACCCGCTGCCGAACCCCGAGGCGCTCGCCGCTCTCGGCATCGCGTCCACGCGGGTGCGGTCGATGACCCTCACCGGTCTCGGCACCGTCCGCAAGGCCGCGACCGGCGCGTTGGTGCCGACCGGACTCGTCCACGACGGCGCCCTCTACCGGGTCCCCGACGTCGCGAACGAGTACTGGTACGTCCACGACGGAGAACGCCACCTCGTCACCGACGTCGAGACCATGCGCTCGTGGGGGCTGCGCGCCGAGGACGCGATCACGCTGCCGGTCGTCGCACCGCCGGTCGACCCGCCCGTCGAGGGCACCGACCCGACCGACCCCGTCGACGAGCTCGTGCTCCCGCCGCTCGGTAGCGCGCTGCGGCTGCACGACGGCGCCGTCATCAAGGACGGGTACAACCACCTGTTCTTCGTGAGCAACGGCACCCGCCGCCCGTTCGGCTCCGCGGCCGTCTACAAGAACTACGGCTGGACCCCCGTCCTGCAGCAGACACCGGCGGCCGCCGTGCAGAAGCGCCTGCCGACCGGGCCGCGCCTGCCGTAGGGTCGTCCGCGACGAGGAGGTCGCGGATGGAACGGTCGGAGCTCGAGGCGATGACCACGGAGGAACTGCGGGCGAAGGCGTTCTCCGTCGCCGAGCACCGGGTCGACGTCGGGTTCTTCTGGGACCTGCTCAAACACCTGCCCGCGTCCGCGAACGTCGCCCGCGACGACTCCTTCAGCGCCGCCTCCGCGACGCTGTCGGACGTCCTGGAACTCCTCCGCGAGTTCCGCGGCGACCACCTCGGCGACTCCGAGCCTTTGGTCCGAGCGAAGTTCGTCGACTACCTAGAGCGGCACAGATGAGGGACGTGCCGGGGCCCCGGGCTGGCGACTAAAGCGGCGTAGCCGCCCGAGCCCGCCCGGGGCCCCGGCGCGGCCTACTTCTTAACAGGCACCTTGGCAGCAGGAGCCTCGACAGCAGGCGCCGCGTCGTCCTTGTGGCCGTTGCCGCCGCCGAGAATGCTGCGGGCCAGTTGCAGACCGGCCACCCCCTGGGACAAGGCCTGCGCCAGCGCCTCACTCAGCCCCTGGGCCCCATTCAGGACAATCATCTGGTCGACGTTGCCGAACGGCTTCGCCGCCGCCTCGACGATGGCCGGCCAGTTCTCCGCGAGCTGCTGGCCGATGACCGCGTCCTGGTTCTCCGCGAGGGCGTCGGCACGAGCCTTGATCGCCTGGGCCTCCGCGAGGCCCTTGGCGCGCACGGCCTCACCCTCGGCCGTACCCTTCGCCTGGGTCGCGGCCGCTTCGGCCTCGCCGATCGCGCGGGTCGCGTCGGCACGGGCGATCGCCTCGACGCGGACGTGCTCGGCCTCGGCGATGGCCTGCAGGCGGACCCGCTCCGCGTTCGCGGCGGCGTTCAGCTCGACCTCCTGGCGCTCGGCCTCGGCGCCCGCGATGCGGGCGTCGCGCTCGGCCTTCGCGAGGGTGACCTTCTGGTACGCCTGCGCGTCCGCGGGCTTGCGGACGGACGCCTGCAGCCGTTGCTCCTCGCGATGCGCCTCGAGCTCGGCGACCTTGGTCTCCTGGACGACGACGTTCTGCTTCGCGGACGCCTCGGCGAGCGGGCCCGCCTGGCGCGCCGTGGCCGCTGCCTTGTCCACCTCGGCCTGGTAGCCGGCCTGCTTGATCGACGACCCGCGGACCGCCTCGGCCTTGAGCGCCGCGGCCGCCTGCTCGTTCTCGGTCGCCTCGCGGTCGGCGTGCGCGGACGCGATCCGCGCCTCGCGTTGGACGGCCGCGGCGTGTGGCTTGGCGAGGTTGGCGATGTAGCCGGTCGGGTCGTCGATCTCCTGGACCTGGAGCGAGTCGACGATGAGCCCGAGCTTCTCCATCTCGGTCCCGCTGCTGGCGCGGGTGAGCTGGGTGAGCTTCTCGCGGTCGCGGATCATCTCCTCGACGGCCATCTGGCCGACGATGGCGCGCAGGTGACCGGCGAACACGTTGTGCACCCGCGCGTCCATCTGTCCCTGCTGGTCGAGGAAGCGGCGGGCGGCGTTCGCGATCGACGCGAAGTCGTCGCCGACCTTGAAGATGACGACGCCGCGGATGCCGAGTGGAATGCCCTGGTGCGTGACGCAGTCGATGGCGAGCTCGGCCTCGCGGAGGTCGAGCGAGAGCCGGCGGACCGTCTGGACGCCCGGGATGACGAGCGTGCCCTTCCCGGTCACGATCTTGAAGCCGAGGCTCTCGCTGATCCCGTCCGGCGTCGCGTTCTCGCGCAGTCCGGAGATGATGAGCGCTTCGTTCGGCTCGGCGACTCGCCAGCACGCGCGGAAGAGCAGCACGAGCAGGGCGATGCCGACCACGATCCCGCCGAGCAGTACCTGGATGAACGTCATGGCCTTCCCCCCTCCCTGGGGGCGTACTACCTAGGCCGGTGAGACCACCACGGTGCGTGGGGGGAAGTACTCGACCACCACCACACGGGTTCCGGCGGCAATGGTCGTGTCCGCGTCGGAAGCGTAGGCGTGGAACGCCTCGCTGCCACCACGGACCGCGACCATGACCTCGCCGACCCGTCCTGGGGCGATCGTTCCGGTGACCCGGCCGAGCTTGCCGATCATCGCCTGGTCGGCCACCGGACTCGTCCTTCCTTGTCTCTGCCGTACGGCTCACGACTGTACGAGCCGTAATGGGAAGTTTTCCCGTGTAGACCGCGAATTTGCGGATTGTTTGCGGTCATGTCGGCGGATCACCGGACGTCTGCCCGTGCAACTCGGCTAGCGCCCGGGCCCGCGCCTCCAATCTCAGCGCCTCGTCCTCGGCGTCGGTCACGACCGCGTCGCGCGTCGGGCGGTGCCCGGCGAGCGCCGCGGCGGTCTCGTGCAGCCGCGCCCGCGCGCCCGACACGGCCTGCGCGGTCGCGGCCGCGTCCAGTTTGGCCCGGAGCGCCGCGGCCTCGGCCTCGATGCGCCCCGCGCCGCGTTCGAGGTCGGCTTGCTGGTCGGCGATCTCGGCCGCCTGCGGGACGAGCGCGTCGAGCGTCGCGGCGGCGGCCTCGCTGCTGGCGATCGCGCTCTCGGCCTGGATGCTGCGGCCGTTCGCGATCGCGGTCTGCGCGATCCGGTCGTACTCCTCGACCGAACGCCGCAACTGTGCCTGGCGCATCTCGACCCGGGCCGCGGCGGCCGACAGCCCCGCGGCCGAGCGGCGCAGGTCCCGGGCGAGCTCGAGCAGGCGGCGGTAGGCCGCCTCGGCCGGCCGCGCGTCGTACGGCTCCGCTGCGGCGCGCGGCACCAGGGTGTCGCGCTTGCGCCACCGGAACAGCCCGCTCACGGGAGCAGCCTAGGACGAAGCGGCGCCGATACGCTCCGACCATGGTCAAGTCGGCCGAGAGCGTGGAGATCGCCCGGCCCGCGGACGAGGTGTTCCGGTATGTAGCGGATCTCCGCAACGAGCCCGCGTGGCACGTCGACGTCGCCGCTGTGCCCACCGACACCGACGCGGTGCCGGTCGGCAACGGCGCGCGCTTCACCCGGGCGGTCGAGCTGCGACCTAGGGCGTGTCTCATGACTCCCCGCCGTCGCGAGCGGCGGTCAGGAGGGTGGATCGTGATGGCGCTGCTGGTGCCGCGCCGGAACACGGTGTTCGTTGCCAACCTCAAGCGCGTACTCGAAGCGTGACGAGGTCGATCTGGTCCAGCCGTTCGGGGCCGGCGATGAGGTCGATCCGCACGATCCGCTCTCCCTCGATCGCGAAGTCGAACACCACCCGCGGCCGGCCTCGGTACAGCCACACGGCGCCGACGACACCGTCGACGAGCGCGGGCCGCGCTGCGCGCGCCTGGCCCAGGAAGCCCTGCGCGACCGCCAGCGCACCGCGTACCTCGGCCTCCGCACCCAGCGCGACCGCGTCCGGGTCGGAGCGCACGACGACGTCCGGGTCGAGCACCGCGAGCAGGGCCGCGAAGTCGCCACCGCGTGATGCCGAGAGGAACGCGTCGACGACGCGACGCTGGCGCGCGATGTCGGCGTTCGGCGTGTCGGCACCGCGGACCCGGCGACGGCCGCGGCTCGCGAGCTGCCGCGCGGCGGCGGGCGTCCGGCCGACGATCGACCCGATCTCCTCGAACGGCAGGTCGAACATGTCGTGCAGCACGAACGCGACGCGTTCGGCCGGTGTGAGCGTCTCGAGGACGACGAGCATCGCCAGCCCGACCGAGTCGGCGACGACCACGTCGTGCTCGGGGTCGTCGGTGGCCGCGTCGGGTACTGCGTTGGCGTCGAGCGGCTCCTCACGACGCGACGTACGCGAGCGCAGCATGTCCAGGCACACCCGCGCGACGACCGTCGTGAGCCAGCCCGCGAGGTTCTCGACGCCGTCGGCGCCCGCGCGGCTGAGCCGTAGCCACGCCTCCTGCACCGCGTCGTCCGCGTCGCTCGCCGAGC
>CBQZLL010000057.1:0-13812 GCA_967749945.1 uncultured Frankiaceae bacterium | reverse complement strand
GGCGTACACCTCGTCCCGGGCTTGGTCGCCGTGTCCCACGCGACGTACCTGGCAGCACCGGTGCACCTATCCGGACGGCGCCAACCGAACGGCGTTAGGCTTCCGGGCGACCTCGGGAGGTTCGGATGCGTTTGCCGGGATACCTCACCTCCGTTGTGCTGGCGGCCGTCGCCGCGGCGCCGGCCGGCGCGAACGAGCAAGCACTCGTCGAAGGGGTCGTGGCGGTCCGCGGTGCCGGGACGGTGACGTGCGGAACCGACGCGTACTGCACGGGCACCGCGCTCGTCGACGTCGTCTTGCTCGGGCCGGCGCACCTGCCGCGCGCCGCGGCTGCGGCGACCGTCACGCTGTGGCTGGACAACCGTGCGTTCCGTCCGCACGTGTCGTTCTCGGTCGATCTCGACGCCGAGAACCGGATCGACGCGGTCGTGCAGAACGCGGACTGCTACGCCTACGGCCCGGATGCGAGCTCCGGCCCAGGTCCGGGCACGTACGTCCTGAGCCGCGCCGCCGGGCCGTCTCCCGACCCGTACCCGGTCGACGTGACCTTCGCCTGCACCGCCGTTCTGATCGAGCACATCTTGTAAATCCGGGGCCACCGTCGCGGCAGCCTCACCCCACCGAAGGAGGACCAGTGCGCTTCACGCTCCTCGCTCTCACCATCGTCGCCGCTGTCGCCGTGCCCGCCTCCGCCCGACCGGACGACTGCGCGACCGAGACCGCGTCGACGGTGGCGACGTACGACCCCGAGTCCGTCACGGACTACCCAGCCTTCATGGTCCGGCAGGCAACCCGGCTGGTCGACTGCCTGTCATAGCCGGACCTGCACGGCCGGTCGAGTCCGTCACCGCGATCGTCGCCGTCGTCGGGCGTAGCCCTGGAACAGGTCGCAGCCGAGCGCTTCATCGCGACATCCGCCAGAACACGAGACCGGCCGACCCGACGACGGCGACGACGTTGACGAGGAACAGCGCCGCCGCGCCGAGCGCGAGGTCCGGGCGGTGCAGGGCCAGCGTGTAGCCGACGACCGCGAGCGGTGGCACCAGGGCGACGGCCACGGCCGCGCCGGCGAACGACGCGTCCTCACCCGAGCGGCCGATCTTCCACGCGGCAGTCGCCCCGGCGGCGAGCGCGACGACGATGTCGGCCCGGTGCACGCTGGTCCGGGACAGCACCTCGTTCGTGAGAGTCGGGTCGTTCACCAGCAACACCGTCGTGAGCCACGCCAGGGCGACCGCCCCGGCGACCGAGGCGAGCAAGGCCAGGCCGGAGCGGGTGCCGTGCCGTACGTCGCCCAGCACGAGTGCCGCCGCGATCCCGAGGACGGGTTCGAGCAACGGCGCGATGAGCATCGCGCCGATCGTCACGGCGGTGGACCCGGCGGAGACGCCCATCACCGCGACGACGACCGACAGCGCCATGAGCAGCGCGACGCGACGGGTCCACGACCCGAGCGGCTCGGCGAACAGGCCCTGGCGCACCTCGACGGCGCTCATCGGGACACCCCGGCCGTACGCCGGCCGTACCAGCGAGCGACGGGCACGTCCGTCGAGCCGTGCCCGACGATCGAGACGGCGACCGCGGCGGCGACGAGCGGGAAGACCCGCGCCGTCGCGGGCGACCCGTGCCCGAGGACGTACAGGCCGAAGACGACCGACGCGAAGCCCTTCGGCCCGAACCAGCCGGCGACCGCGACCTCGGCGCGGGAGAGCCGGGCACCGAGCATCGCGAGGTGCATCGCGACGGGTCGCGCGACGGCCAGGATCGCGACGGCGAGCAGCCACCCACGCCAGCCGACCGCGCCGAGCACTGTCGCCGAGGAGAGCACGACGCCGAACGCGAAGACCGCGGCCAGCTTGACGACCTCGGTGACCGGCTCGCCGACCCGGTGGTACGCGGCCTGCCAGCCGGGCCGGACCGACCCCATCGTGACCCCGGCGACGAACGCACCGAGGAAGACGTTGGCCCCGGCGACCTCGGCCGCGCCGACCACCGCGAGCAGCACCGCCACCGCCGCGAGCGGCTCGTGGTCGGCCGAGATGGCGAAGACGCGGAGTCGTTCCAGCCTGGCGGCCGCGAGCGGGATCACGACGCCGAGCGCCACGCCGGCCACGAGGTCGAGCACCAGATGCACGCCGCTGTGCCCCGCGCCGCCGGCGACGGCGAGCAGGACGACGACGAGCGGGAACGCGAGGCCGTCGTTGAGACCGCTCTCCACGTTGAGGAGGCGGCGGAGGCGGGCCGGGACCTCGGGCCGGTTCGCGATGCCGGACGCGAAGACCGGGTCGGTCGGCGCCAGCACCGCGCCGACGAGCAGCGCGAGCGGCCACGACAGCCCGGTGACGTACCGGGTGAGGACCGCGACGATCCCGACCGTCAGCGGCAGACCGACCAGCAGCGCGCGGGCGGGCAGCGTCCAGCTGCCGCGCAGATCGCGCAGCCGCAGGCGCATGCCGTCGCCGAACAGGACGGCGACCAGCGCGGCCACCGCGACGACCCGCATCGGAGGGGCCGCCGCATCGAGCCGGACGGCGCCCAGCACGGCCGGGCCGGCGACGAGCCCGGCGCCGAGGAACAGCGCGGCCGTCGACAACGGGCTGCGCTGCGCCAGGTCGGACAGCAGCACCGCGGCGAACAGCGTCGCCGCGAAGATCAGCAGCGTCAGCACGGCGCGTCCTCCGTCGCGACCGGGCGGCGCGAGACGAGGACGGCACCGGCGAGGAGCAGCAGGCCCGCGACGCTCGCGGCACGGACGGCGAGCCGGGGGCTCACGACCGCCGCGACGCCCCGGCCGACGAACGGCACGGACCCGTGGGCACGGTGGATCCGCGCGCCGGTGAGGTCGAGGGTCCACGGGTCGGCGGCCGGGTTGGCGTCGCCCCTGGTCGTCACGAGCAGCCGGCCGTCGAGGACCCGAGCGGTGACGACGCGGTGCAGGACGGGTCGGCCGGACGACGTGACGTACGGCGGTGGCGGGCGGAACGCGATGACGTCGCCGGCCCGGACCGAGGACGCCGGGCCCTCGGTGGTGAGGACGAGGGAGCCGGCCGGGTACGACGACTGCATCGACCCGGTGAGGACCGGCGAGAGCCGCACGCCGCCGGTCCAGGCCCACGCGCCGAGCGCGACGACGGCCGTGAGGACGGCGAACAGCAGGCCGGTGCGGAGGTGCGAGCCCGTCATCGCTAGCCCCCCGTCCGGTCGGTACCGGCGCGGACGGCCCGGTCGGTCGCGGTCGCCTCGACGGTGACGGTCGCGGGCGTCGCCTCGGTCGCGACGGCCACGTGCAGCGTCCGCGCCGGGTCGAGCGACCCCCACACGAAGATGGGGGCGTCGTTCATCGGGTACGGGCCGGCGAGCGTCACGGCGCCGGTCGGGCACTGCCCGGCCTCGGTATCCCAGGCCACGTCGCAACCGAGGACGGTGAGGTTCGGCAGGGCCATCGCGTCGGTGTCGAGCGTCGCGGAGACGCGACCGGACAGCGTCACCGGCACCGTCGAGTCGTTGGTGAGGTCCACGTACACCGAGCCGCCCGCGGCGACCGGCGCGGACGTGTATTTGTCGCCCCCAGTGCCGCTCATCATGTCGTCGAGCGCGCCCGAGCCGACCGGCGTGAACTCGTGGCCCAACTGGGCCATGCCGAGGGTCGCGGATTTCGTCCAGGCTGTCCCTGCCCACACCGAGTACGCCGGTGTGGGCAGGGACAGCGTTACCGCGACAGCAGTGGCCGCCACCGCCATCGATGCGCCGAGGGATCTCATCGGTCAGCCCGCGGTCCGGTCGCGGCCACCGGCGGTCGTCGGAGCGCCGCTGATGTCGACCCGCTCGCTCGCCGAGGTGCCCTCGTACGTCGCCTGGTCGGCGTCGGACACGAGGGTGAACCGGAACCGCAGGTGGTGGACCTCGCCGGGCGCGACCGACGGGAACGTCATGCTCGCGCTCGGGTCCGTCGCCACCGGAGTCCGCAGCGCGGTGACCGCGCCCGTGCACGAGCCGTCGGCCGCCCACGCGTCCGAACACGAGTCGACCTGGACGGTGAGCGCGGGCGCCAGCGCACCCGACCCGGTGACGGTCCCGGTGAACGTCTGGTCCACCGAGCCGGTGTTGGTCAGGTCGACGTAGCGGTGGACGTAGTCGCCGGGCAGCAGGTTGGACACTGCCGTCGCGAACGTCGTGCCGTTGGTGTCGGCGACCTGGGCCGCGACGGTCGCGGCGCCGTGCGCGTCGCTCGTCATCGACGCCGACGGCGCCCAGGCGGCGAACACGCCGCCGCCGAGCAGGACGAGGCCGAGGGCGGCCACGGCGAACGCCGCGACCTTGAAGTTGCGCCGGGCGCGCCGGCGCGACTTCTCGAGTGCCTGGTGAGTGGATTCCGTTGCCACGCTGTTCTCTCCTTGGGTACGGCCGGTGCCGATCACCGGCGCCCCATGAGAGTCGCGTCCGAGCACCCTCCGAAACGATCACCCAGCGGAGGAACCTGCTCTGGCCCGATGGGGGATCTACAGCACGCGCCCGAGCAGCCGGGCCACGAGCTCGACCGTGGGCAGCGCGTCGGCGATCGACGCCGGCTGCCGTTCCGGGTCGATGGCGCACAGCGTGCCGAACAGCGACCCGTCCGGCCGCTCGATCGGCACACCGACGTACGCCGCGATCGCGAGCTGCTTGGCGATCGGCGCCGCGACGTACTCCTCGACCGCCGCCGCGTCCGGCGCGACTCGCGGCCCGCGGCCGTCGACCATCCGCGAGCAGAACGACGACGACCACCGGAACACGCTCTTCGGCTGGACGCCGTAGAAGCGGTCGAGCGCGTGCAGCACGATCCAGTCGTCACCCGACGTCTGGGTCACCATCCAGAGAGCGAGGCCGACCCGCTCGTACAGGTATCGCAGCACCGACGCCGTGACATCGGCGAGGTCGGTACAGAGGGGGACGCTGCCGTACCGCGGGTAGGTCCCCTGCATCGCGACGCGATACTTCGCCGGCCCGGAGCCGAACTCCACCAGGCCGAGCCGGAACGCCGTCGCGATCGCTTCCGCGCGGGTCTCCACGCCGAGCTTGCGCATGACGTTGCCGACGTGCGTCTTCACCGTCTCCGCGCTGACGACGAGGGTCGCGGCGATGTCGCGCGTCGACTGCCCCTCGGCGATGCTCTGGAGGATCTGCCGCTCTCGCGCGGTGAGCTGCGACACGACGTCGTCCTCGTCCCGTGCCCTGATCCGGGCGCGGAGCAGCGAGTCGACGTACACGCCGCCGGTGCGAACGGTCGACACCGCACGCAGCAGGTGTGTGCTGTCGTCCTTCACGCACACCGCACCCTGGAAGAACCCCCACGGGACGACGAGCGCGTCGTCGGGGTCGACGATCGCCACGACCGGGGTCGTACGGCCCGCGCCCAGCACGTGGTCGAGCACTGCCAGCGCACCGCCTCCCGCGAGCGCTGCCCCGCACACGACGACATCGAGCAGGGCGCGGTCGAGCGCCAGGCACGCGGCCTCGACGTCGCCGGCGCGCCCGACCACCTCGTAGCCGTGCCCGCCGAGTACGTCGGCGACCCCGCCCGCTACGAGCCGGTTGTCGTGCGCGATGAGAACCCGAGGATCGACGACCACCACTTCGCACCCCGTCAGGCTTGCGAAATCCCGGAACGCTCAGAGCCCACCCTAGGTGAATCGGCCTGGGTTCCGTCGGCTCGGTAACACGCTTCGACAGCTCAGTCAGTCCGGGGTGCGACGCTCGTTCCGACGGCGGGCGAGCCGATAGCACGTCCGCCGTATGTCGTCACGCTCGTGACGGAGCCCCGTCTCACCCAGGCGGGTGTTGAGCCGTCTCGACGCGTCGGACTTTTCAGGTGAGGTTGTCACGACCTGTCGCGCGGGTGGCCGAACGCCAAATACAGCGAAGGCACGACGAACAGGTTGACAAGGGTCGAAGCGACCAGCCCGCCGAGGATGACGACAGCCATCGGGTGCTCGATCTCCTGGCCGGGGATGGAGCCGGCGGCGATCAACGGCACCAGCGCGAGCCCGGTCGTGAGCACCGTCATCATGATCGGCACCAGCCGTTCCCGCGCGCCGCGCAGCACCAGGGCGGATCCGAACGGCTCGCCCTCGACGTTCTCGAGGTACTGGTAGTGGCTGACCAGCATGATGCCGTTGCGGGCGACGATGCCGATGACGGTGAGGAACCCCACCATCGACCCGAGCGAGATGATGCCGTCGCCCATGTACGCAGCCAAGGCACCGCCGACCAACGCCATCGGCAACGTCAGGAACGCGATGACAGCGAGCCGGAAGCTCAGGAACGACGCGTGCAGCAGGAAGAAGATGCCGACGGCCGCGAGGATGGCGAGGCCGAGGAGACGGCGGTTGGCGGCCTGGCGTTCCTGATACTCCCCCAGCATCGTCACGTGGTACTCGCGCGGTAGCTCGAGCCGCGAAAGCTTCGCCTGCACGTCGGCGACGACCGCGCCGAGGCTGCGCCCGGCGACGTCGGCGTCGACGTCGATCTTGCGGGTCAGGTCCTCGTGCTTCACGACGTTGGGCGACGACTCGATCGTCACGGACGCGACGTCTTCGAGCCGGACGAGCTTGCCGCTCGGCGTGTCGATGAGCAGGTTGCGCAGGTCGTCGACGCTGTCCCGGGATGCCACGGGACTCCACACCGGGACGTCGTACGCCTTGCCGTCGCGGAAGATGTCGCCGACCTCCTCGCCGCTCACCAGCGTCGACGCGGTACGGCGGACGTCACCGGGCTTGAGCCCGTACTTGGTCGCGGCGGCGAGGTCGACCTTGACACGGATCTGCGGCATCTCGGCCTGGTTCTCGACGTGCGGGTCGGACAGCCCGGGAATGCCGGCGAGCGAGTCCGCGAACTCGCGCGCCTTGGCCCGCAGCACGGCGAGGTCGGGTCCGGAGATACGGACGACGATGGCGTGGCTAGAGCCGGCCAGCACCTCGCGGACGCGTTCCTTGAGGTACGTCTGCACGTCGCGGATCAGGCCTGGGTAGGTCTGCACGACGTCCTGTACGGCCGCCAGCGTCTCGTCGTAGTCGGCGTCGGGGTCGACGCTGATCCAGTTCTCCCCGAACTCCGGCCCGACCGGCTCGTCGGACTGGTATGCCTGGCCGATGTGCGCGCCGAAGTTGCGGACGCCGGGGATCGCCTGGAGCTCCTTCGCGGACGCTGTCGTGATGCGCACCTCCTCGGTGAGCGACGTGCCGGGCTTGGCGAGGAAGTGCATGAGGAAGTCGCGCTCCTTGAACTCCGGGAGCAACGACTGCCCGAGGTTCGGTACGACGGACAGCCCGACGACGACGACGAGGGCGACGCTGCCGAACGCGTAGTGCGGCCGCCGGACGATGCGGGCGAGCAGCCAGTCGTAGCCGCGCTGCATCCACCGGGCCACGGGCGACTCACGGCGTTCGATCGCCGCCTTGCGAAGAACGATGAGCGCGAGCGCGGGTGTGACGGTCAGCGCGACCGCCATGGAGACGAGCAACGCGATGGCGTACGACGTGACGAGCGGCCGGAAGAACGCGCCGGACAACCCGTCGAGGAAGAAGATCGGCACGACCGCGACGACCTCGATCAACGTCGCGTAGACGATCGCGCCGCGGACCTCCAGCGACGCCCTGAGGATGACGCCCGCGGTCGACTGCGTACTGCCGGAACGGCGGTGCTGCCGTTGCCGGCGCACGACGTTCTCGATGTCGATGATGGCGTCGTCGACCACGTCCCCCAAGGCGATGGCGAAGCCGGCCAGGACCATCGTGTTGATCGTGGTACCTCGCCAGGCGAGCACGAGCGCCGCCCCGACCAGCGACATGGGGATCGCCACGATGCTGATGAGCGCGACCCGCCACTCGTAGAGGAAGAGGAACAGCATCAGGATCATCAGCACGCAGCCGACGAGCAGTGCGTTGCTGAGGTTCTTCAGGGACGTCTCGATGAACGTCGCCGGCCGGAAGATCGTCGTGTCGATCTCCAGCCCGGGCAGCCCCGGCTGCAACGCCTCGATCGCGTCCTCGACGCCGCGGGTCACGTCGAGCGTGTTGGCCCACGGCAGCTTCTCGACCACGAGCATGAGCCCGGGACCACCGTTGATGACGGCGTCGCCGACCAGCGGCGGGAACGTCTCCACGACGTCAGCGACGTCACGCAGTCGCAGCGGCCGCTGTCCCTCCCGGCCCTCGACGGCGACCTCGGCGAGGTCGTCGACGGACGTGATGGGCAGCTTGTGCCGCACGCCGTACCGCTGGTCGGCGGTGTCGATGAACCCACCGGTGCCGATGAACCCGCCGTCGGAGAACCGCAGCAGGCCCGCGTCGAGCGCGTCGGCCGTCGTGCGCATCACCTGGTCGAGCGTGACGTCGTGCGCGGCCATCCGCTCGCGGTCCGCCTGCACGCTGAGCATCTGGATGCGCTCGCCCCAGATGGGGATGTTGGCGACGCCAGGTACCTGTAGCAGCCGCTGGCGGATCGTCCAGTACGCGATCATCGACTGCTGCATGAGGTTGAGGCTCGTCGACGAGACGCCGATCTTCATCGCCCGGCTGGTCGCCGACAGCGGCTGGAGCATGACCGGCGGCGCAGCCCAGGTGGGCAGGTGCGGCGCGACGAGGTCGAGGCGTTCCTGCACGAGTTGCCGCGCACGGATGAGGTCGGTGCCGCGGTCGAAGATGAGCCTGATCTGCGAGAGGTCGTTGACCGAACGCGAGCGCATCACGTCGAGGCCGCTGACGCCCGCGAGCACCTCCTCCATCGGGACGGTGATGAGGCTCTCGACGTCCGCGGGCGGCAGCCCGATGGCGAGGGTCTGGATCTCGACCGTCGGCGGCGCGAACTCCGGGAAGACGTCGACCGGCATCGACCGGATCCGGCCGAACCCGACGAGCATCAGGCCGGCGGCGAACACGATGACGAGGAACCGGAACCGCAATGACGCCGCGACGATCGCGCGCATCATGGCCCGACCGCGCCGATCGTCGACCGGTCACCGGTACGGGGCACCGGTACCCGGTCATTGAGCGCCAGCTCCTCCTCGAACAGCCGCAGGTCGATCTCGGCGTCGCTCGCCACGTCGCCGAAGCCGAGGTGGATCGCGGGCACCAGGAACAGCTGGACGAGCAGGGTAGTCACCAGACCGCCGAGGACGACGACCGCCATCGGGTGCATGATCTCCAGCCCGGGTCGCGGCCCGGCGACGGCGAACGGCAGGAACACCAGCCCGGTCGCGAGCGCCGTCGTGAGCGCGGGCGCGAGCCGTTCGGCCGCGCCGCGGCGCACGAGGGCGAGGCCGAACTCCTCGCCCTCGCGCCGTTCGAGGTGCTGCAAGCGGCGGACCAGATGGATGGTGCCGCGCGCGGAAACACCGAGCACCGCGAGCAGCCCGACGGCCGCGCCGACGGTGACCGTGCCCTCGAGGAGCAACGCCGCGACGATCGCGCCCACCGTGCCGGTCAGGACCGCCGGGAAGTAGAAGAGTCCCAGCCGCCAGGACCCGAAGCACGCCTGGAGCAGCAACAGCATCACGACGGCGGCGAGCACGCCGAGCCAGAGCAGCCGGGCCTCGGCGGCCTGCTTCTCCTGGTACCCGCCGAGCAGCTCGGCGCGGTACTCCAGCGGGAACGTGATGCCGTCGAGGCTGCGCCGTACGTCAGCGAGCACGTTGTCCGCGCTGCGGCCTGACACCCGCGCGGTGACGTCGATCCGGCGGAACGCGCCCTCGCGCTCGATGACGTCGGGCGACTGCGTGAGACGTACGTCCGCGACCTGCGACAGCCGGATCGGACCGGTCTGCGTGTCGATGAGCAGGTTGCGGATGTCGGTGACGTCGCGCCGGGTCTCCGGCGTCCCCCAGACGACGACCTCGAACACCTTCTGGTCGTAGAAGAGCTGGCCCACCTCGATGCCCGCGACGAGGACCGCCGCGGCGCGCCGCACGTCGCCGGGCTTCACGCCGTAGCGGCTCGCCTTGGCCAAGTCGACCTCGACCTCGATGCTCGGCTCGCTGCGCGGCAGCTCGACGGCGAGGTCGGCGATGCCGCGAACCTTCGCCAGCTCGTTGCGGACCTCGGTCGCCTTGGCGGTGAGGACGTCGAGGTCCTGCCCGTAGACGCGCACGACGACCGGCTCATCCGCACCCTCCTCGGCCTCCTTGACCCGGGACTGCTGGTAGCTCAGGACGTCGCGGTCCTGCCCGGGGAAGCCGGCCATCGTGGCGCGGATCGCGGCGACCGTGCGGCCGTAGTCGGCGTCGTCGTCGATGGCGACCCAGAGGGCGCTGGAGTTGACGTTGACGACCTTGTCGCCGGTGACTGCGCGCCCGACGTGGCTGGCCACGTTGCGCACGCCGGGGATCGCCCGCAGCTCCGCCGTGGCCTGCCCGACGATCTGGTTCATCCGAATCAGCGAGGTACCGGGCTCCGCCTCCACCTCGACCACGAAGTCGCGCTCGCGCAGCGACGGCAGCTCCGACCGGCGCAACGACGGCAACGCCACCAGGCCGACGAGCGCGACCACCACACCGAGCGCGTAGACCGTGCGGCGCCGGTCCAGCAGCCGGCCGAGCAGCCGGTCGTAGCGGCCGGTGAGCCACCCAGCCGCGGAGGATGCGCGCCCCGGCGCGCGGCCCAGGAGCAACAGCCCGAGGGCGGGCGTCAGCACGGCGGCGGTGACCAGGGACACGATCAGCGCCAGCGCGTACGACGCGGCCAGCGGCCGGCCGAACGCCCCGAAGACGCCACCCATGAAGAAGACCGGCACCACCGGCAGCAGCACGAACACGGTGGCGAACGTCAGCGTGTTCCGGACCTCGACGGTGGCCGCCACGACCGTCGGGACGACGTCGCCGTCACCCTCCCGCAGCCGGCCGGCCAGCCGTTCGGTGCCGCTGACCGCGTCGTCGATGACCGCGCCGAGCGCGAGGGCCAGCCCAGCGAGCACCATCGTGTTCACGGTCGTGCCACGTGCGTAGAGCACCAAGCCGGCGGCGGTGAGCGACACGAGGATCGTGGCGACCGCGACGAGCGCGGAACGCCAGCCGCGGAACGCGAGCAGCAGCAGCCCGACCACGAGCAGCAGCCCGGCGAGCAGCCGCCACCCGACGTTGCCGACCGCCGCATGCACGTACGCCGCGGGCTGGTAGATGGACGTGTCGATGTCCAGCCCGGCGAGGCCGGGACGCAGGCCGTCGAGAGCAGCCCGGACGCCGTTCGTGACGTCGACGGTGTTGGCGTTGGGCAGCTTCTCGACCACGAGCACCAGGCCGGGCTTGCCCAGGACGCGCGCGTCGCCGATGAGCGGCTGGTGATCCTCGGCCACCCGCGCGACGTCGCCGAGCCGCAGCGTGCCGTTGGCACCGGTGTCGTCCACGACCGCGACCTGTGCGAGGTCGGCGGCGCTCTCGATCGGCTGTACGTGCTGCACGCCGAGCCGCTGGTTCGGCGTCTCGATGAAGCCGCCGGTGCCGGGCGACGAGGCTTCGAGGAACGTCAGCGGAGACACCCAGAGCGCGTTGCCGGTCGTCTCCACGACGTGCTGGAGGGAGACGCCCTTCTCGGCCAGTGTCTTCGGGTCGACCAGCACCTGGAGCTGGCGCTCGCGCTGGCCGAACGTCGAGACGTTCGCGACACCCTCGACGCCCAGCAGCCGCGGCTTGATGGTCCACCGCGCGAACTGCGAGATGTCGATGAGCGACAACGTCTCCGACGACAGCCCGATCATCATGGTGCGGCTGGTCGACGAAACCGGCTGGAGCATCTGCGGCGGGCGCGAGACGTTCGGGATCGCGTGCGCCTGCGCGAGCCGTTCCTGCACCATCTGCCGCGCCTTGTACAGGTCGGTGCCCGGCTCGAACACCAGCGTGATCGAGGAGAGCCCGGCCACCGACTCGGACCGGATGTCGTCCAGCCACGCGACGCCGTTGAGCAGGTCGGCCTCCAGCGGGACCGTGATGAGCTGCTCCACCTCGGCGGCGGACAGGCCGAGCGCCTCGGTCTGCACCTGCACGTACGGCGCGGTGAACTCCGGATACACGTCGGCGCGCGCGTCGCGCAGCCGGACCACCCCGAGCGCCAGCAGGCCGGCCGCCGCGACGCACACGAGGACGCGGAACCGCAGGCTGGTGTAGACGATCCGACGCATCATTTGCCGACTCCGAACTCGATGCCGGTCAGCTCCGCACCGCCGACGACGACGACAGGGGTTCCTTCCGACGGTCCGGCCGACAGGACGGCGACGTCGCCGTCGAACCGGTCGACCGCGACCGCGAGCCGCGTGAACACGAGCGGCGCCGGGTTGACGTAGACGAACACCGTGCCGCGCGGGTCGTAGAGGATCGCGCCGGCCGGCACCGCTGCGGCGGTCACGGGGGCGGTCTTGATGCCGAGCCGCTCGAACGCCGCGGGCTCCAGCGTGAGCCGCTTGGCGTCGGTACCGTCGACCTTCTCGACCTTGACCGGCTCGACCGGCTTGGCCGCGTCCACGGCCGTTGTCCCGCACGCCGGAAGGGCGAGCGCGGCAGCCACCAGCGCCGCCGCCGCCCGTCGCCTACGTCTCATCCCGCATCACCCGCGCAACAGAGGCGGCGCGACGCACGTTTCGTACACGCGGCGCGGGGTCGTTGCACCCGTTTCGCGCGCGTTCGTGCCGCGAACTTCGCAGAAGTTGTGCGAACTCACTTCAGCAATTGCGCCCGCGTGCCGGTACCTCCCTCGCACCAGTCGCAACGACTGACGGAACCCAAGGGAGAACGCACCACATGAAGATCACGCTATGGAGGTCCATCGCGGCCGCCCTCGCCGCGAGTGCCACCCTGGCGGTGCCGGCGTCGGCTGCGACCTCGACCACGACTACGACGTCCGTCCCCGCCGGCTGCCCGACGAACGTCGTCAAGGTCCCGCAGGCGACCAAGTGGACCGGCACCGCGTCGAGCACGACGTGGGACGCGACCGGCACGTCGTACCTGCAGACGTCGAACAACCTGCTGCCGATGAACGTCAACGGTGGCGGCGGCTGCCTCGTCAACGCGAAGGTCGCCGGCAACTTCTCGACGTCCACCCGCTGGTGGGACCTCAAGCAGTGCTGCAACGGCGCCGGCATCACCGTGAACGCGCCGACCACGCTGGTCCGCCCGCGCATCATCAACGCGTCGACTGACGGCATCCGGATCTGGAAGCGCGCGGCGACCACGATCCGCGGCGCGTACGCGACCGACATCCGCGACGACTGCATCTCGGCCATCTCGCACAACAACCTGTACGTGGACGACAGCCTGTTCGACGGCTGCCACACCGGCATCTCGTGGCGGTCGGAGAGCAGCAGCGCGCCGGCCATGACGGTCCGTGTCACGAACAGCCTGTTCTACGTCAAGCCGCAGGCGAACTCCGGCTCCGGCGGCAACTGCAAGGAGTGGGTCGCCAACGGCAAGGCCAACGGCACGATGTGGAAGATGGATGCGTTCAAGGGCCCGATCTACGTGGAGAACGTCGTCATCCGCATGGACCTGGCCAACCACCAGTGCAACGACATCTGGGCAAACGGCACGTTCAAGAACGTGAAGCTCGTCTGGAACAACAGCAAGGCCTACCCCGGCAAGCTCCCGGCCGGCGTGACCATGACGCGGGACCTGAGCGTCTGGACCAACGCCCGCGCCGGTTGGCTCGCGGCGCACGGCTACTAAAGGCCTCACGTAAGGACTCGCCACTCGCGGAGGTGGGCCGCGACGCCTTCGCCGGCCCCCACCGGCCATTCCGGGGCCCGCCCCCGCGCAACGGAAGGGTGCGGCCGCGGGTCGGAGGCAACGGGGGCCTG
>CBQZLL010000056.1:0-13814 GCA_967749945.1 uncultured Frankiaceae bacterium | reverse complement strand
CGAAGTTCTGGGACGGCCGAACCGATCCGGGCCGTTTCGCCAAGCCCTACTAGGCTCCCGTCAGCCCGCGGCCCGCGCCGTCTCCATCACCGCGACAGTTCCGGCGATCGACGCGAGGTGCGCGAGCCGCGCGACCTCTCCGGCGCGGAACGCCGGCCCGCCCGTACGTCCCACCAGCAGCGCGAGCCCGGGCCGCCCGACGGGCGCGGCCATCAGCTCGGTACCGAGGGCCTGCCACGAGATCGGCACCCAGGTGCCCTCCACGTCGAGTCGGGTCGCCGACGGCAAGGGCAGCCACGGCAGCACGAGCGCTTCCGTGTACGGCGCGGCGTCGCTGCGCGCGCGGACTGTCGCCGGATGTCCGTAGCGGGCCTCGGCGAGCAGCGCCCATGACGACCGGAACGTTGCCGGCGCGAGGTCCGTCACCGTCGTGAGCGCCTTCGCCGGCTCGGCGGCGAGGCGGTCGACGACGTCGAGGTCGCGCACCATGTCGCGGTCGCCCAGGTACGGCCGGAACGCGTCGAGCACGACGCCTGGCACGCCCGTGACGGCCGCGACGAGGGTGTCCGGCAACGCGGGCGGCGGCAGGTCGACGAGCAGGTCGTCGACGGCGCCGTCCGGACCGCGTTCGAGGACGTCGAGGCTCAGGATGTCGCCGCCGACGGCACCGATCACGGTCGCGAGCGCGCCGAGCGAGCCCGGCCGGTCCGGTACGACGACGCGGAGTCCGTAGATCATGCCGATCACTGTGCCCGCCGCGCGTTGCCGCCGTGTTTCGGCCGGGTGACCAGCGCGTCAAATGGTTGGTCGCCCTCGATAGGCTTCGCACATGGCCATCACCCGCGCCGAGGTCGCGCATCTCGCGCGCCTCGCCAGGCTCGCGCTGACCGACGACGAGCTCGACCGGATGGCGTCGCAGCTCGACGTCATCCTCGGCGCGGTCGCCCGCGTCGGCGAGGTCGCGAGCGACGACGTCCCGCCGACGAGCCACTCGGTGCCGTTGACGAACGTCTTCAGGCCCGACGTGGTCACTCCCTCGCTCCCGCAGGAGGTCGTGCTCGCCGGCGCGCCCGCGTCGGAGCGCGGCCGCTTCCGCGTTCCGCGCATCTTGGACGAAGAGTGACCGACCTCACGCGGATGTCCGCCGCCGACCTTGCCGCCGTCGTCGCGTCCGGCGAGGCGTCCGCCGTCGAGGTGACGCGCGCGCACCTCGACCGGATCGGCGCGGTCGACGAGAAGGTCCACGCATTCCTCCACGTCGACGCCGACGGCGCGCTCGCCGCCGCCGCGCGGGTCGACGCCGCGCGCGCCGACGGCTCGCCCCTCGGCCCGCTGGCCGGGGTGCCGCTCGCGCTCAAGGACGTGTTCACGACCGAGGGCGTCCCGACGACGTGCGGCTCGAAGATCCTCGAGGGCTGGCGGCCGCCGTACGACGCGACCGTGACCCGCCGACTCAAGGACGCGGGTGTCGTCATCCTCGGCAAGACGAACATGGACGAGTTCGCGATGGGCTCGTCGACGGAGAACTCCGCGTACGGCCCGACCCGCAACCCGTGGGACCTCGATCGCATCCCCGGCGGATCGGGCGGCGGGTCGAGCGCGGCGGTGGCGTCGTTCATGGCGCCGCTGGCGATCGGCACCGACACGGGCGGCTCGATCCGCCAGCCCGCCGCGGTGACGGGAACGGTCGGCGCGAAGCCGACCTACGGCGGGGTGTCGCGCTACGGGCTCGTCGCGTTCTCCTCGTCGCTCGACCAGGGCGGGCCGTGCGCGCGGACCGTCCTCGACGCGGCACTGCTGCACGAGGTCATCGCGGGCCACGACCCGCTCGACTCGACGTCGATCGACGCGCCGGTCCCGCCGGTCGTCGCGGCCGCGCGCGCCGCCGACGTGTCCGGCCTGCGGATCGGCGTCGTCAAGGAGTTCGGCGGCGAGGGCTACCAGGCGGGTGTCGAGGCGAGGTTCCGCGAAGCGGTCGCGACGCTGGAGTCGTTGGGCGCCGGCGTGTCCGAGGTGTCCTGCCCGCACTTCGTCTACGCGTTGCCCGCGTACTACCTCATCGCGCCGAGCGAGTGCTCGTCGAACCTCGCGCGGTTCGACGCCATGCGCTACGGCTTGCGGGTCGGCGACGACGGCACGCACGGCGCCGAGGAAGTCATGTCACTGACCCGCGAGGCAGGGTTCGGCGACGAGGTGAAGCGGCGCATCATCCTCGGCGCGTACGCCCTCTCGTCGGGCTACTACGACGCGTACTACGGCCAGGCGCAGAAGGTCAGGACGCTCATCACCCGCGACTTCGACAAAGCGTTCGAGCAGGTCGACGTGCTCGTGTCGGTGACGACGCCGACGACGGCATTCCGGATCGGCGAACGCGCCGACGACCCGATGGCGATGTACCTCGCCGACCTCTGCACCATCCCGTCGAACCTGTCGGGCGGCGCGGCGATGTCGGTGCCGTGCGGGCTGTCGCCGGACGACGGCTTGCCGGTCGGACTGCAGATCATGGCGCCCGCGCTGGCGGACGACCGGATGTACCGGGTGGCGGCGGCGTTCGAGGCCGCGTCCGGCGGCTATCTCACGGAACGGGTGCCGGCGCTGTGACCGACTGGGAGCCGGTCATCGGCATGGAGACGCACGTCGAGCTCGGCACGCACTCGAAGATGTTCTGCGGATGCTCGACGGTGTTCGGCGCGCCGCCGAACACGCAGACCTGCCCGACCTGCCTCGGGCTACCCGGTTCGCTGCCCGTCGCGAACGAAGCCGCCATCCGCTACACGACGATGATCGGCCTCGCGCTGAACTGCGAGATCGCCGAGTGGTGCCGGTTCGCGCGGAAGAACTACTTCTACCCGGACATGCCGAAGAACTTCCAGATCAGCCAGTACGACGAGCCGCTCTGCTACGACGGCTGGCTCGAGGTCGACGGTACGCGGATCGGCATCGAGCGCGTACACCTCGAAGAGGACACCGGCAAGTCGCTGCACGTCGGCGGCGCGACCGGCCGCATCCACGGCGCCGACTACTCGCTGGTCGACTACAACCGCGCGGGCATCCCGCTCGTCGAGATCGTCACGCGACCCGACATCCACTCGGCGGAGGCGGCGCGCGCGTACGTCACGGAGCTGCGCGACATCCTCCGCACGCTCGGTGTCAGCGACGTGAAGATGGAGGAGGGGTCGCTGCGCTGCGACGTCAACGTATCGTTGCGCCCCAGCGGCTCCGAGGTCCTCGGCACCCGAGCCGAGGTGAAGAACGTCAACTCGCTGCGATCCGTCGAACGCGCCGTACGGCACGAGGTCGAGCGGCAGACCGCGCGGCTCGACAAGGGGGAGCGGATCGTCCAGGAGACGCGGCACTTCCACGAGAACACCGGTACGACGACGGCCGGGCGCTCGAAGGAGGAGGCGCAGGACTACCGGTACTTCCCGGAGCCCGACCTGGTCCCGATCGCGCCCGCGCGGCCCTGGGTGGAGACACTGCGCGCCGAGCAGCCGGAACTGCCCGCCACCCGGCGCGCGCGGCTGCTGGGCGAGCTCGGCCTGCCGTCCGGCGACATCGACGCGATGAGCCGCGCGGGCGTACTCGACCTCGTCATCGACACGGTCGCGGCCGGGGCGAGCGCGGCCGAGGCGCGCAACTGGTGGCTCGGCGACCTGCAGGCGAAGGCCAACGCGGCGGGTATCGCGGCGGGCGACCTCGGCGTCACGCCGGTCCAGGTGGCGCGGGTCTGCGCGCTGGTCGCGGCGGGCGACCTGTCGGCCACGCTGGCCAAGGAAGTGTTCGCGGGCGTCATCGACACGGGTGCGGACCCCGACACCGTCATCGCCGAACGCGGGCTGAAGCAGGTGTCCGACGAGGGCGCCCTCGCCGCCGCCGTCGACGAGGCGATCGCCGCCAACCCCGACATCGCGCAGAAGGTCCGCGACGGCAAGGTCGCGGCCGCGGGCGCGCTCGTCGGCGCCGTCATGAAGGCGATGCGCGGCCAAGCCAACGCCGCCACGGTCAACCGCCTGGTACTGGAACGCCTGGGCGTCCCGGAATAGCGGGGCGGCGCCTCTGGCGCCCGCCCCGAACTCCGTGATCTTGGCGATGTTCTGCACCGTATGCGTGCAAACCATCGCCAAGATCACGAAAAACGGGGCGCGTCAGCGGGCGATGTCCACCACGACTCTGGTGGGGGAGCGGAGGAGCGCGAGGCGGAAGCCGTGGCGCGCCGCGGTCGAGATGCGGAACGTCATCGACCCCGCGCCGACCGACGACAGCGAGACCGACCGCACCTCCGACAGCCCGACGAACACCGGCGACGGGCCGCCGTACGACGCGTGCGGCGACGACGTCGCCGACCCCAGCGCGGTGAACGTCACGCCGATCGAGGTCGTCGAGATGTACGCCACCCGCACCGTCGGCAGCGCCGACCCCACCACGTCGAAGACGACCCGGTCGTAGCCGGGGTGCGCACCCGCGCGGATGCCGGACACGAGCACGTCGGCCGCGGTCCCCGCCCGCGAGACCGCAGCCGTCCCGAAGGACCCGGACGGCTGGTGCGCGACGTCCACGACGAACCGCGGCGGCCCCGACAGCACGAACGCCCGGAAGCCCACCCGGTCGCGCAGCCCGAGGCCCGCACTCACGTAGCCCTCGAAGTCGCCGCCGAAGCCGATCTGCCGCACCGTCGGCAGATCGGGGAACCGCGACGCCAGCGACGTCGCCGTCCGCGCGACGTGGAAGTGGATCGTCAGGTCGGCCGGTCCGAGCAGCGGGATCGGCAACCCCGTGCCCTCGCCGACGAGCGGCTCGTACGACACCCGCCAGCCCGGCGTGCCGCCGGTGAAGTCGAAGACCACCCGGTCGTACGCCGGGTGCGCGGCCCAGCGCACCCCGACGAGCGTCGGGTACCCGGTCGCGGCGCCGCCGCCGCTCCGCGCCGAGGTGGTCGTCGGTGCGGACAGGTCGGCGGACGCCGTACCGACGAAGGACGCGGTCGTCGCGACCGCCAGTGCCGCAATGGTGGTGAGCTTGCCGATCATGGCGATCGCCCTCCCAGGCTCGTGACGTCCAATACGACGCCGAGCGCGCGCGGGAGGTTTACTGCACGCCATGCACTGGCGACGCGTCTTCGCGGCCGCGGCCCTCCTCGCGCCCGCGCTGACGACGCACGCGCACGCCCACTCCGGCGACCCGAACGTCTTCACCCGCATCGACGCGATCACGCCGGAGCTGCCCGGCGTCACCGTCGAGATCCGCGCGGGCGTCGCCGACCAGCTCCTCGTCCTCAACACGACCCCGACGCCCGTCGAGGTCCTCGACCCGACGGGCACACCGTTCCTGCGCATCACCGACGAGAACGTCGAGGCCAACTACTCCTCCGCCGACTGGTATCTCTCGAACTCCCCGCTCGGCCGCGCCCAAGCGCCGAAGACGACGAAGCACGACGATTGGCGGGTCGTCGCGCGCACCGGCTCGTGGGGCTGGTTCGACCACCGACTGCACGATCGCGCGCGGCCGCTCACGCCCCAGCTCAAGGCGGCCACCACCACGGTCCGGCTCGCCGAGTGGACCATCCCGCTCCGCTACGGCGGCCGCGCCGTCACGGTCGCCGGCCACGTCGAGTACCGCCCGGTCCTCGGCGCGTTCCGGACCAACGCGGAGCACACGCCGCGCAACGTCACCGCCGACGTCCTCGACGGCCGGGTGCCCGGCTTGTTCGTGACGTGGCAGGGGAGCAGCACGCTCGTCGTCACTGGCACTGGCGGCGAACCGTTCGCCCGTTTCACGCCGCGCGGCGTCGAAGTCAACGAGGCCAGCGAGACGTGGCACGAGGACCAGCGCCTCCGCGGCACCGCCGTCACGACCGTCACCGAGAACGCGGCGACGCCGCGCTGGCGCATGCAGGCCGCGACCCCGCAGCTGACCTGGCTCGACCGGCGGCTCGCGTACGCGCCGGGCGTCCCGCCCGACCAGGCGCTGCGCGCGCGCGAGGACACGACTGTCGTCGAGTGGGCCGTCCCCGTCACCGTCGACGGGACGAACGACGCCATCACCGGCACGACCACCTGGCACCCCGCGACGACCGGCGACCCGAAGACCAGCCGCCTCCCGTACGCCGTCGCAGGAGCGACCGTCCTGCTCCTCGGCACGTTACTGGGAGTGCGCAAACGGGTAGCGCGCAGGTAATCTCCGCGTACACGTCGAAATCGGGCCAATCCCAGTTCGCCCGCACGCGGACCAACGGAGGCTCCGGAATGCGCAAGACCGCCGGCCTGCTCGCTCTGCTCGTCGCTGCCGCCGCGGTCCCCGCGGCTGTCGGAGCGCCGAGCGCGATCGCCGAAGACCCGTCGCAGGTCGGTAGGTTCAGCGCGCCGTTCGAGGAGGCCGGGCCGAAGTGCGCGCCCGACGCGCAGGGCCACCAGATCTGCAAGCCCGCGGGCGTGAGCCTCGTCGGCCTGCCCGACGGCACCGTCCTCTACTGGGACGGCCTCGAAGGCATGGAGGACGTCCGCTACAGCACCGTCCTCGAGATCGGCGACACCGCGCAGGACGACCTGTCCCGGGTCCTCGACCTGCGCACCGGACGGCCGCGCTGGAGCACCCCGACGCCTGTCGACGGCGGTGACCCGAACGCCGGCGTCGGCGACGAGTACCTCCCGGCGCCGATCCACAACAACGACCGCACCGACAACGACGGCGACCTGTTCTGCTCCGACCAGGTGCACCTCGCCGACGGTCGCGTCCTCAACGTCGGCGGCACTGGCTACTACCTCGAGCCCGCCGTGAGCGGCGTGCCGTACGGCCTCAGCGAGCTCGAAGGCCTCAAGGCGACGCGCATCTTCGACACGGCGACGCACACCTGGCGCGCGGGTGCCGGGCACCTGGCGTACGGCCGCTGGTACCCGAGCCTCGTCACGCTGCCGAGCGGCAAGGTCCTCGTCGCGAGCGGCGTCACCAAGCTCATCAAGCCGATGTACCCGGACCGCCCGATGGACTCGGGCACGAACGTCAAGCAGACCGAGACGTTCGACCCGGACACCGAGACGTGGACGACCAACCCGGCCTCGGCGGACAAGTCGCTGCCGCTGTTCCCGCGCCTGCACCTGCTGCCCAACGGTCACGTCTACTACGACGCCGCCGGCCAGACGTTCAACCCGGACGGCCAGTCGTACGACGAGGCGCTCTGGAACATGGCGTCGTCGTACAACCCGGCGACGCAGTCGTGGACCGACCTCGGGCTCCCGGCGTTCGGCCCGGTGCTCAAGGGCTTCCGCGGCTCGGGCTTCTCGCAGCAGCTCACCCTGAAGGCGCCGTACACGACCGCGCAGTTCCTCTCCGCGGGCGGTGTCTACGGCGTCACGCCTGGCACGTACCTCGCCACCAACACGTCGACGCTCAACACCGTGACGACCTCGGGCGGGACGGACGCACTCGTGTCCGAGGCGACCGGCAACCTCGTCAATGCGCGCTGGTACTCCACCGGCGTCACGCTGCCGACCGGCCAGGTGCTCGCGTTCTCCGGCGCCGACAAGGACGAGGTCGTCGGCCCGGGCGGCGGCACGCCGGTCACCCAGGCCGAGCTGTACAACCCCACGACGAAGACGTGGTCGGCGGTGGCCGGCGGCCGCAAGGGCCGGACGTACCACAACACCGCGATCCTGCTGCCCGACGGCCGGGTCCTCGTCGGCGGTCACGCGCCGATCAACACCGCGTACGCGATGGCCAACAACACCGGTCACGACACGCTCGGCTTCTCCGACGCGTTCCGCGACCCGTCGTTCGAGGTCTTCTCCCCGCCGAACCTGTTCTACGGCGCCCGGCCGATCATCGAGGGCTACGACCCGAGCCTCGGCTACGACGCGTCGACGACGATCGACGTCACCGACGCGAGCGACATCGAGAGCGTCGTCCTCGTCCGCAACCCGGCGCTGACGCACCTCGTCGACGGCGACCAGAAGGTCATCGAGCTGCCGATCACGAGTCGCGACGGCAGCTCCGTCACGGTCACGACGCCGCCGTCCGCGAACGTCGCGCCGGCCGGTCCGTACTGGCTGTTCGTCAACAAGCACACGGCCAAGGGCGCGACCCCGTCGGTGTCGCGTCAGGTCTACGTCGGTGCTCCAGTCCCCGCGACGCTGGCCGCGAAGATCGCCCGCAACACCGCCCGCTCCCTGAAGATGGAGAAGGCCCAGCGCCCGCGAGCCAGCGACGTCCGGCGGACGCGTCGCAACCCCGGCCGTACCCGGACGGGCGCGGAGCAGGGCCAGCCTGCCGAGCCCGCGTCGCCGGCGCTCGGCGCCGTGCGAAAGGCGAGCGCGGTCGTCGACGCCACCGAGCGCGACGCGGTGCGCGGCGGACTCGTGCTGGCGGTGCTCGTCGGGGCTACCGCGCTGCTGAGGCGGCGACGTCCCGCAGCAAAGCGGTAATCGCCTCGGGCTGCTCCAGCGGGAGGAAGTGCGACCCGTCGAGCACGACGAGCCTCGCGTGCGGGATGAGCGCGGCGGCGCGCGCCATCGCATGCCTTGACGTGAGGATGTCCCAGCGCCCGGCGACCAGCGTCGTCGGGCACTCGACGAACGACAGGTCCATCGGCTCGTGGTCCGCCACGGCGACGGCGAGCGTGAAGTACCACTTGAAGTCGTGCTGCCGGAACTCGTCGAGCGTCGGCAGCAGGAGGTCGGGCGACGCGTTCGGATGCAGGAAACCGGAATGCGTCAGCGCCCACGCGGTCGCCCGGTTCAACGGCACCGCTGTGGCGACCCGGTCGAGCAGAGGGCCGGCGAGCCGCAGCCCGCGCGCGACCGACAGCGCCGCCACGTGACGTAACGCGGTGGCCCGGCGCAGCGGACCGAACATCGCGCCGAACGTCCCGCCCGGCACGCCCGCGACGGCGAGCAGCCCGGCGACGCGGTCGGGGTGACGTTCGGCGAACTCGAACGCGATGTTCACGCCGATGCTCCAGCACGCGAGGAGCGCGCGGTCCACGCCCTGCGCGTCCATCAGCGCGACGAGGTCGTCGACGTGGTCCTCGACGGTGATCCGCGCCGGGTCGGCCGGTCGTTCCGAGCCGCCGGAGCCGCGGTAGTACCACGTGTACGCGCGGAACTCGCTGTCCGCACGGCACAGCGTCGGCCACGCGGTCGGGGGCGTACCGAGACCGTTGGAGATGACGACGGGCGGACCGGACGCGTCGTTGGTCCAGCCGCGGATGCGGGTGCCGTCGCGGCTGGCGTAGTCGAAGGTGCTCATCGCTGACCCGTAGGGTCTCACCATGCGACGGAGCGCCGATGTGACCCAGGGCGACGAGCGCGCCCCCGCCCGCGCGATGCTCCGCGCGGTCGGCATGACCGACGACGACTGGGACAAGCCGCAGGTCGGCGTCGCCTCGTCCTGGAACGAGGTCACGCCCTGCAACCTCCCGCTCGACCGGCTCGCCAAGGACGCCAAGAACGGCGTCCGCGCCGCGGGCGGCTTCCCGATGGAGTTCACGACGATCGCCGTGAGCGACGGCATCTCGATGGGTCATGAGGGGATGCGCGCGAGCCTCGTCTCGCGCGAGGTCATCGCCGACTCGGTCGAGCTCGTCATGCATGCCGAACGCCTCGACGCGATGGTGCTGCTCGCCGGCTGCGACAAGAGCCTGCCCGGCATGCTGATGGCCGCGGCCCGGCTCGACCTGCCCAGCGTGTTCCTCTACGGAGGGTCGATCCTCCCCGGGCATCTCGCGGACGGCACAGCGGTAACGATCCAGGACGTGTTCGAGGCCGTGGGCGCCTGCGCGCTCGGCCGGATCACCCGCGAACGCCTTGGCGAGATCGAACGCGCCGCCTGCCCGTCCGAGGGCTCGTGCGGCGGCATGTTCACCGCGAACACCATGGCCTGCGCCGCCGAGGCGCTCGGTATGGCGCTGCCCGGCTCGTCCGCACCGCCCGCGCCCGACCGGCGCCGCGACGACTTCGCCACCCGCTCGGGCGAGGCCGTCGTGGCCCTGAGCGAGGCGGGCATCGGCGCGCGCCGCATCCTCACGCCGAACGCGTTCGCGAACGCCATCGCGGTCGTCATGGCACTCGGCGGCTCGACCAACGCGGTCCTGCACCTGCTCGCCATCGCACACGAGGCGCGAGTCGACCTCACCCTCGACGACTTCGACCGGATCGGCCGGAAGGTGCCGCACCTCGCGGACGTGAAGCCGTTCGGCCGCTACGTCATGACCGACGTCGACGCGGTCGGTGGCGTCCCTGTCGTCATGCGGCACCTGCTCGACGCGGGACTCGTCGACGGCGACGCGCTCACGGTGACGGGGCAGACCGTCGCCGAGAACCTCGACGCGCTCCACCCCGCGCAACCCGACGGCGAGGTGCTCCGCGCGCTCGATCGCCCGATCCACGCGACAGGGGGTCTCAGCATTCTGCGCGGGTCGCTCGCGCCGGACGGCGCGGTGGTCAAGACCGCGGGCATGGACGCGCTCGTCTTCGACGGTACGGCGCGCGTCTTCGACGGCGAGGCCGCGGCGATGGCCGCTGTCACCGAGGGGCGTATCCGCGCGGGCGACGTCATCGTCATCCGCTGGGAGGGGCCGCGCGGGGGTCCCGGGATGCGCGAGATGCTCGCGGTCACCGCCGCGGTCAAAGGCGCCGGTCTCGGGAACGACGTCGCGTTGCTCACCGACGGCCGCTTCAGTGGTGCGACGTTCGGGCTCTGCGTCGGGCACGTCGCGCCGGAGGCGGCCGACGGCGGCCCGATCGCGCTCGTCGCCGAGGGCGACCGGATCGTCCTCGACGTCCCCAACCGCAGGCTCGACCTGCTCGTCGACGACGCGACGCTCGGCGAGCGCCGGGCGTCCTGGCAGCCGCTCCCGCCACGGTACGAACGCGGCGCGCTCGCCAAGTACGCCCGCCTCGTCTCCTCCGCCGCCCGCGGCGCAGTCTGCGACTAGTAGGGCTTGGCGAAACGGCCCGGATCGGTTCGGCCGTCCCAGAAGTTCGTGATCTTGGCGAGGTTGTGCACCATATGCGTGCAGAACATCGCCAAGATCACCAGATGTGGGCTGGCGAAGCACGCCGCGACGAGCGTTTCGCCACGCCCTAACGGCCCTCGGGGCGTAGCCGGCGCAGGACCGGGCGCCGTCCGCGCCGAAGTCTGGTGTCATGCGTGCCCGGATCCTCGCAGTCATCGCCGTGCTCGCCCTCTGCGCCCCGGCGCACGGCGCGGCGAAACCCCAGATCACCGACCCAGGCAACGACGCCCGGGTGCTCGGCGCGCGCTACGACGTCGTGTCCGCGTTGTTCGCGACCGAGGGGACCAAGGCGAGGGTCCGCGGCAAGTGGGTCTACACGCCGACCAAGCTCACGGTCGCCGTGACGTACGCGGGCAACGTCGCCGCGGACCAGTACTCGGCACAGATCGTCACGTTCGACGTCCCCGAGTGCGGCACGGTGTACCTCGAGATCTACTCGGCGGGGACCTATGGCGCGGCCGACTGCGTCGACGACGCGTTCGAGTTCCCGGCAAAGCGGGCGGGCAAGACCCTGACGTTCATCGTGCCGTTCGCCACGGTCGGCAAGTCGTACCTCGGCCCCGGCGTCGAGCTCTCGTCGCTCGAGACATGGACGAACGTCGCCGACCCGGTCCAAGGCTACGAGAGCGGCGACGTCGTCGGCTCGGACGGCAGCATCGACGTCGCGACGACGACGAAGACGTACACGATCCGCTGATTGCTCGACGTGCTTGACGCCGCCCGCACCAGGTCTGGCATAGTGCTCGCCATGTACTTGTCCCACCAGCTCGTAATCACGTAGGGGTGCCGGCAGCGCCGGCACCCCAGACCTCTCGCGACCCGCGGGAGGTTTTTTGTTTCCCCGAACGAGAACGAGAGGAGCGTGATGGAGCACCTGACTGGCGCGGAGAGCCTCGTGCGGTCCCTGGAGCAGGCGGGCGCGGAGGTGGTGTTCGGCATCCCGGGCGGCGCGATCCTGCCCGCGTACGACCCACTCCTCGACGCCAAGGGGCTGCGCCACATCCTCGTCAGGCATGAGCAGGGTGCGGGCCACGCGGCCGAGGGGTACGCGCAAGCGACGGGCCGGGTCGGCGTGTGCATGGCAACGTCGGGCCCCGGCGCGACGAACCTCGTCACGCCCATCGCGGACGCGTACATGGACTCGGTCCCGCTCGTCGCGATCACCGGTCAGGTCCCGTCGAGCGCGATCGGCACGGACGCGTTCCAGGAGGCCGACATCTGCGGCATCACGCTGCCGATCACCAAGCACAACTACCTCGTGCAGCACGCGGCCGATATCCCGCGGACGATCGCGGAGGCGTTCCACATCGCGTCCACGGGTCGCCCTGGCCCGGTTCTCGTCGACATCCCCAAGGACGTGCTCCAGGCGACGGCGCCGTACGAGTGGCCCGAGACGGTCGACCTGCCCGGCTACAAGCACGCGGGCAAGCCGCACGGCAAGCAGGTGCAGCAGGCGGCGCACCTCATCGTCGAGGCGAAGCGCCCCGTCCTCTACGTCGGTGGCGGCGTACTCAAGGCGCGTGCGGCGGCCGAGCTGCGCGTCCTCGCGGAGCTCACCGGCATCCCCGTCGTGACGACGCTGATGGCACGGGGGGCGTTCCCCGACAGCCACCGCCAGCACCTCGGGATGCCGGGCATGCACGGCACCGTCGCGGCCGTCATGGCGCTGCAGAAGGCCGACCTCATCGTCGCGCTCGGTGCCCGCTTCGACGACCGCGTGACGGGGAAGCTCTCGACGTTCGCGCCCGGCGCGACGATCGTGCACGCCGACATCGACCCGGCCGAGATCGGCAAGAACCGCACCGCCGAGGTTCCGATCGTCGGCGACGCGCGGGAGGTCATCGCCGACCTCGTCGTGGCACTGCAGGCCGAGCGCGGCAAGCCCGACCTCGAGGCGTGGTGGGCCGAGCTCGACGGGCTGCGCGCGCACTACCCGCTCGGCTACGCCGAGCCGTCCGACGGGTCACTCGCGCCGCAGTACGTCATCCAGCGGCTCGGGAAGCTCTGCGGTCCCGAGGCCATCTACGTTTCCGGCGTCGGCCAGCACCAGATGTGGGCGTCGCAGTTCATCTCCTACGAACACCCGTACACCTGGCTCAACTCGGGTGGCCTCGGGACGATGGGCTACGCGGTCCCGGCCGCGATGGGCGCGAAGGTCGGCCGGCCCGACGCGCTCGTCGTCGCGATCGACGGCGACGGCTGCTTCCAGATGACCAACCAGGAGCTCGTCACCTGCGCGGTCGAGGGCATCCCGATCAAGGTTGCCGTCATCAACAACGGCAGCCTCGGCATGGTCCGCCAGTGGCAGTCGCTGTTCTACAACGCGCGGTACTCCAACACCGACCTCAACTACGTTCCCGACTTCGTGAAGCTCGCGGACGCGTACGGCTGCGTCGGCCTGCGCTGCGAGTCGGCCGACGACGTCGACGCGACGATCGAGAAGATGATCTCCGTCGACGACGCGCCGTGCGTCGTGGACTTCCGGGTCGGGCAGGACGCGCAGGTCTGGCCGATGGTGCCCGCAGGGACGAGCAACTCTGATATCCAGTACGCGCGCGACGTCCGCCCCGACTTCTCGGACGGTGCCGAATGAGCCGACACACCTTGTCCGTCCTCGTCGAGAACAAGCCCGGCGTCCTCGCCCGGGTGGCGGGGCTGTTCTCGCGGCGCGGGTTCAACATCGACTCGCTCGCCGTCGGCCCGACGGAGCACGACGACGTGTCGCGGATGACGATCGTCGTGTCGGTCGAGGACCTGCCGCTGGAGCAGGTGACCAAGCAGCTCAACAAGCTCGTCAACGTGCTGAAGA
>CBQZLL010000055.1:0-13881 GCA_967749945.1 uncultured Frankiaceae bacterium | reverse complement strand
CCTCGGCGTCGGCAAGCATGTCGGGGTTGACCAGCCGGTTGAGCCCGCTCGCCCGGACGAAGTCGTCGAACGCCTCCTGCGACGAGTAGCGCGGGACGTAGCCGAACTGCTCGCGCAGCCGCGTCGTGTCGGCCACGCGACCGTGTTCGAGGAAGCGCATCTGCTCCGGCGAGTAGTCGACGAGCCCGGCCCGGCGGAAGCCCTGGCCGACGACGTTGACCAACGGCTCCGGCACCGGGAACGACGCCCGCCCGGCCCGCCGGATCGCCTGCGAGAGAAGGAGAACGCCGGAGCCGCCGACGTTGTAGATGCCTGGCCGGTCCTCGATCGTCGCGCGGAGGAGCACCTCGACCGCGTCGTCCTCGTGGCAGAACTGGATCCGCGGGTCGAAGCCGAACACCGTCGGGACGACCGGCAGCGAGAAGTACCGGGTGAGCGGGGTGTCGACGCGCGGGCCGACGAAGTTCGTGAACCGCAGCATCGTGATCGCGACGTCGGGGCGTCGCCGGCCGAAGCCGCGGACGTATCCCTCGACCTCGACCGAGTCCTTCGCGTACCCGCTGCGCGGCAGGTGCCGCGGCTCCACCTCCTCGGTGAACAGCGCCGGGTCCTTCGGCGACGAGCCGTAGACGGCTGTCGTGGACTTGAGGACGAGCTTCTTCACCGTCGGCGACTTCTGGCACGCGGCGAGCAGCTGCATCGTGCCGATGACGTTGATCTCCTTCATCGCCGTCCGGCCGCCGACCGTCAGCGGCGTGGCGACGACCGACAGGTGTACGACGGTGTCGACCTCGGACGACGCGATGACCTTGGCGATGTTCGGGCTGCGGATGTCCGCGCGGACGATCTCGGTACCGCCCAGGTCGCCGCGTGGCTCGACGGTGTCGACGCCGATGACCGCCTCGATGTCCGGGTCGTTCGCGAGAAGACCGGCTAGCCGCCCGCCGAGGAACCGGGAGACGCCCGTCACGAGCACCCGCCGCGGCCGCATACGGCAGCCTACCTCCGGGGGATCAGGCCGCGTTCCTGCTCGTCCAGCAGCGCTTCGACGAGCACGTCGACCGGCGGCCACGGAAACCCGGGCTCCGATATGAGCAACGACGCGAGGCCGTGGAACCCCGACCAGCAGTGGATCGCGGTGATGACTGCGTCGCCGGTGACGATCGCGCCGGCCTCAGCCGCGCGGGTGACGGCGTCGACCAGGTGGGTGAACGCGCGCGCCCCTGCCGACCCGTCGGGCGTGAGCAGGTCCTCCTTCGACATCGCCCGCTCGTGCCGGGTCATGAAGATGACCCGGTAGTGCTCGGGGTTGTCGAGCGCGAACCTGACGTACGCGCGACCGCGCGCGCGCATCGCTTCGAGCGGGTCGCGCGCGTTCGCGGCGGCCGCCTCCAGCGCGTCGTCGAACGCCTTGAAGCGCTCCTCGCACACCGCCTCGATGAGGGCGTCCTTGTCGGGGAAGTGCAGATAGATCGACGGCGGCGTGACGCCGACCGCGTCCGCGATCATCCGGATGGAGACGGCGTCCTCGTCGCCCTTCTCGGCAAGCAGCCGGCCCGCCGCGTCGAGGATCTCGGTGCGGAGCAGATCGCCCTCGCCCCGCCGGGCTCGGGTCCGGCGGGGTGCCGCGGTACGACTCACGCATTCTCCAGGACGGGTTCGGCGGCGGGTGCCTCGTGCTCGCTGATGCCGAAGCGATCGTAGAGCCGGCGTAGCGGCTTCGGCGCCCACCAGTTCGCCTCGCCGGCGAGCTTCATGAACGCGGGCACCAACGCCGCGCGGATCAGCGTCGCGTCCATGACGACGGCCATCGTCAGGCCCACGCCGAACATGATCATGAACGAGATGCCAGCCGTGCCCGCAAACGACGCGAACACCAGCGCGATGAGCAACGCGGCCGCGGTGACGATGCGGCCGGTGCGTTCCAGGCCGATCGCGACGGAGGCGGCGTTGTCGCCCGTCCTGTCGTGCTCCTCCTTGATCCGCGACAGGAGGAACACCTCGTAGTCCATCGAGAGACCGAACGCGATGCAGAACATCAGGATCGGCATCGACGCGGTGAGCGAGCCGGTCGCGGTGAAGTCGAGCAGCCCGGACAGGTGCCCCTCCTGGAAGATCCAGACCATCGCGCCGAACGTCGCCGACAGCGACAGCAGGTTCAGCACCACCGCCTTCAACGGCACGAGCAGGCTGCCGAACGACAGGAACAGCACGACGATCGTCGCGAGCGCGATGATCAGCGCCGCGAGCGGGATCTTCGCGCCGATCGACGCCTTGCTGTCGACGAGTTGCGCGGACTGCCCGCCGACGAGGACATCGCCGAACGGCGAGGGCGTGGCGCGCAACGCGTGGACGAGACGTTCCCCCGCGGGGCTGACCGGCTCGACGCCGGGGATGACCGACAGGTACGTGCCTTCAGGGGCGTAGAACCGCTGGGACGCAGGCGTTGCGGGGAACACCCGGGCACCGTTCGCGTACGAGCCGGTGAGCGCGTCGACCCGCGCGACGCCGGGCAGCGTCGAGAGCGTCGTGGCGTATGCCGCGATGTCCGTGGCCCGCTGCCGCGGGTCGCCGATGCCCCGCGCGACGACCGAGGCGGCCGACGCCTCGCGAGACGAGTAGTCGCGGCGCAGCACGTCGGCGACCGTACGGCTCGGCGCGTTCTTCGGCAGGACACGGTCGTCGGGCAGGCCGAGCCGGATGTTGAGGAACGGCGCGCCCAGCACGAGCAGCAGCGCCACCACGCCGAGCGCGATCGGCCACGGCCGCCGCATGACGAACACCGCGATCCGGTGCCACCTGCCCTGGCCGACCTCGGCCGGGTTGTGCCGCCACAGCACCCACTTGTCGACGCGCGTGCCGAGCACCGCGATGAGCGCGGGCAGGACGACGATCGCGCCGACGGTCGCCATGCCGACGACCGCGATCCCGGCGTACGCGAACGATCGGAGGAACGCGAGCGGGAACACCAGCAGGGCGCCCAGCGACGCCGCGACGGTCAAGGCGGAGAACGTCACGGTGCGACCAGCGGTGACGACGCTGCGCTTGATCGCGTCGTCCGGCGAGAGGCCCGCGCGCAGCTCCTCGCGGTAACGGCTGACGATGAACAGGCTGTAGTCGATCGCGAGGCCGAGGCCCATCGCGGTCGTCAGCGACAGGGAGTAGATCGAAACCTCGGTGAACCCGGAGACGACCCGCAGGACGAAGAACGTCCCGATGATCGCGAGGAGGCCGACCGCGAGCGGTAGCAGCGCTGCGACGACCGAGCCGAACACGAGGATGAGCAACAGCAACGTCACCGGGATCGCGACGCTGTCGGCCTTCTTCGTGTCGCCCTCGATGACCTCGTTGACGTCCTTGTAGACGGCGGCCAGGCCGCCTGGGCTGACCTCGATGACATCGTTGCCGAACTCGTAGCGCGGGAGCAGGTCCTTGGCGGCCTTGTTGACCTCGTTCTGGTCGCCGCCGATCCGGGCGAGGACGAGCGCGGAATCGGCGTTGGTGCTGCGCAACGGCTGCGGGCGGCCCAGCGACCAGTACGACGCCGCGAACGACACCGCCGTCTCGGCGTTGAGCCGCGACGTCAGCTCGGCGCCGGCCTTCGCGACGTCGGGCGAGTCGACGGTGCCGTGGCGGGCGCGGACGAGCAGCACCATGTTGGACTCGCCACCGAACTCCTCGAGCGCGTGCTCGGCCCGGGTGGACTCGGCGTTCGCGTCCTCGAAGCCGCCGGAGGAGAGGCGGGAGGCGACGCCGCCGCCGAGCGCTCCGGCGAGGCCGAGGCCGAGGACGGTGAGGACGAGGATCGCGAGGCGGCGGCGGACGACGAGGTTCGCGAGGCGGACGAGCATGGGCACTCCCAGCGGTCGTTGACTTATCGCTGGAAACTTAACGCCGTTAGGTCACCGGATGTCAAGGGTGCGCGGCGGTGACTTGAGACACACCGAACGCGCGCCGGCACCGCACCGTTCGGAGACGTAGCCGTACCAGGCCAGCACGACGACGAGGAACCCGACGAACGCGGCGAGCCCGGCCGAGCCGCGGCCGCGTTCGTGCTCGTGCCGGCGACCGTGGACGAGACAGCCCACGGCGACGACGAACCCCGCCCCCGCAGCGAGGAAGCCGGGCCACCACGCGTCGCCGCCCACCCAGCAGAGAACGCCGCCGACCACGACGGCCGCGAGTGACGCGCGGGCGAGGTTGCCGACGATCGCGCGCGCCCGGGCGTCGCGCGGCGTCGGGGCGGCGAGGATCTCGCTCACGGGATCGTCGAGGGCTGCGGCGGCGGGTTGAGGATGCCGATCGGCTCCTGCGTCGTCGGCGCCTGCCGCGGCACCCGGGCGATGACGACCGGGTCGCCGCGCCCGGCGCGCAGCATCTTCGCCGCGTGGCCAAGGTTGACCGCGACGGTGATGCGGCGCGAGGAGTCCTCGCAGACCGCCGTACGTCCCGGCGCGACCTCGCCGAACGTCACGGTGAACGGCACCTGCAACGTCCGGCCGTGCAGCCGCAGCTCGATCGTGTCGCCGAGGTTCATGCCCGCGGCCTCGAGGTCGCCACGGTGCAGGTTGAGCGAGAGGTTGCCGAAGTGGTCGACCGAGCGCACTTCGCCGTGCACGTGGTCGTCGTCGACGGTCGGGTCGCGCAGATCGAGCCGCACGAGCGAGTCGACGTCGATCTCGGTGCCGACGTCCGCGAGCGACGTCCCGCTCGCGAGCTCCGCGGCGACCGGCGCGAAGATGTCGCGGCCGTGGAACGTCTTGGCCGGGTTGGGCAGCCACAGCGCGGTGTTGTCGATGCAGTGCGCCTTGACCGCGCCGCCGAGCTCGCGCCAGGCGAGCGACGCGACACCGTTGTCCGGGCCGACGGTGATGCTGCCCTGGGCAGTGAGCACGGCGACGCCGCGGCGGGACGTACCGACACCGGGGTCGACGATCGCCAGATGAACCGCTGGCGGGTAGTAGTCGACCGCCGACGCGAGCATCGTCGCGCCCTGCTCGACGTCCTGCGGCGCGATCAGGTGGCACACGTCGATCACGCGGACGTCGGGTGCGAACCGCGCGATGACACCGTGACACACCCCGACGAACGCGTCGTCGTGCCCGTAGTCGGAGAGGAAGGTGACCCACCCGAGGCCGGACAAGCCGCCTACTTCTTGTTGCGCCGCTGGACGCGCGTCTTCTTCAGCAGCTTGCGGTGCTTCTTCTTCGCCATGCGCTTGCGGCGCTTCTTGATGACCGAGCCCACAGGGACACCTTCGAGTCTTGGGTAGGAACGACGCAGGATACCCGCTCGCGTCAGCCGGCCTCGATGAAGGCCGCTCGAAGGTACTCGTGGACCGCCTGTTCCGGCACCCGGAACGACCGTCCGATCTGTACGCCGGGCAGCTCACCCGAGTGCAGCAGGCGGTAGACGGTCATCTTCGACACGCGCATGAGGCCCGCGACCTCGGCGACGGTCAGGAACTTCACTTCCGACAGGCTCGACCCCATGACGCACCACTCTCCGCGCCGCCCCGCGTGGCTTCCCCACCACGACACCATGTGACGACACGTATCTAAAGTGGTTGTAGCGCACGAGGTGACTCCTGCGCTATCCGCCAGTTGGCGTAGCGGCTCCGAGCGGGTCCAGACCGAGTACGGGGAACGTCGCCGCGCGGGTCGCCGCGACGGCCCGGTCGAGGTGCGAGTGCTCGTCGCCGTACCCGCCCTCCCACGGCCGCCAGGTCACGTCGCGGCCCTCGGTGAGGGTGGTCGGCGCGTGCTCGCCGGAGCGGCGCCGGGCGAGGTCCTGCCAGTCCTCCGGCACGTCGCCCGTGACCGGCCCGCCGGTCACCTCGGCCAGCGCGTGGGTCCACGCGCGCGGGACGACCTGCACGATCTCGTAGCCACCGCCGCCGAGTACGACCCACCGCCCGGAGCAGAGCTCGTGGGCGAGCGCGTGGAGCAAGCCGTACGTCGTCCGCTGCCCGTCGACCGAGAGCGCGAGGTGTGCGAGCGGGTCAAGCGCGTGGGTATCGCAGCCGAGCTGCGTCACGAGCACCTCCGGCGCATACGCCCGCAGCACCTGCGGCACGACGGCGGTGAACGCGCGCAGCCACGCGGCGTCGTCGGTGCCCGGCGGGAGCGCGACGTTGACCGATGTGCCGGCGCCTTCGACGATGCCGGTCTCGTCGGCGAATCCGGTACCCGGGAACAGGTAGGTGCCACTCTCGTGCATCGACACGGTGAGGACGCGCGGGTCGGCGTAGAACGCTGCCTGCACCCCGTCGCCGTGGTGCACGTCGACGTCGACGTACGCCACCCGCGTCGCGCCCGCCTGCAACAGCCAGGCGATGGCGACGGCCGGGTCGTCGTATACGCAGAACCCGCTCGCCCGGTCCTTCATCGCGTGGTGCAGGCCGCCGGCGATGTTCACGGCGTGCTGCGCGCTGCCGTCCCACACCGCGCGCGCGGCCTGGACGCTCGCGCCGGTGACGAGCGCGGCAGCCTCGTGCATCCGCGGGAAGATCGGGTTGTCGCCGTAGCCGAGGCCGTAGCGCAGCGAGAGCCGACCGACCAGGTCGTCGGGCGCGCGGCGTACCGCTTCGATGTAGTCACGGTCGGGGACGAGGGCGAGGCCGTCGTCGCCCGACCCGGTCGGCGCGGCAACGCGCACGCCAGGTCGCGACAGCACGCCGAGGTCGCGGGCGAGCGCGATCGTCAGCTCGATCCGCAGCGGTCGTAGCGGGTGCTGCGGGCCGATGTCGTACGACGCGAGGACCTCGTCCCACAGCACGAGCACCGAGTCGCTCATCCCTACTCCGTCCGCAACGCGACGACAGGGTCCAGCCGCCCGGCCCGGCGGGCCGGGAACACGCCGAAGAACAGTCCCACCGCGACCGATACCCCGAACGCCAGCGCGACCGACCACCACGCGATGACCGCGGGCAACGGCGACACCGAGCGGACCAGCAGCGCGCCACCCGTTCCGACAGCGATGCCGACGATGCCGACGCTGGTGAGCACCACCGCCTCGATGAGGAACTGCAGCAGGATGTCGCGCTGCCGCGCACCGACCGCTTTGCGCAGGCCGATCTCGCGAGTCCGTTCGCGGACGCTGACCAGCATGATGTTGCTCACGCCGACACCGCCGACGAGCAGGCTGATCGCCGCGATCGCGGCAAGGACGAGCGTGAGCAGCCCGAGGATCTTGCCGATCGCGCCGAGGATCTGCGTCTGCGTCACCGCGCTGAACTTCTCGTCCGGGTGGCGTTCGGTCAGCTCGGCGGTGATGCGCCGGCCGAGCGCGTCGATGCCGCGAACGCTCGGGGCCTTCACCGCGAGCGCGTCGACGCGCTGGGTGTCGAAGAGCCGTTGCGCGGCGGTGATCGGGATGTGCACGTCCTCGTCGCGGTCCACGCCGAACGTACTGCCGACCTTGGCGAACACCCCGATGACGCGGAACCGCACGCCCGCCACCGTGACCTGCCGGCCGAGCGGGTCGCGGTCGCCGAACAGGTCCCTCGCCGTCCCTGCGCCGAGCACCGCGACCCGACGACGGGTGTCGACGTCGCTGCGGCGCAAGTACGTCCCGCGCGCGATCGGCCGGGCGAAGACCAGTGGCACCGTCTCGTTGGTGCCCTGCACCGTGACGAACGCCTCGCGCGTCCCCACCCTGGCGGTCTCGCCGCTCGACACGGTCGCCGCGACGCGACGGCGGTCGCCGACGACCCGGCCGACACCGTCGACGTCCGCGAGGCTGAGCCGCGAGACGGTCGGCGCCGAGCCGAACTTGAACTCGCCGGGGACGACGAGCAACAAGTTCGAGCCGAGACCTTGCACTTCGGTCTCGACCTCGCGCTTCGCGCCCGTGCCGATGGCGACGAGCAGTACGACGGCCGCGACGCCGATGACGACGCCGAGCATCGTCAGCGCGCTGCGCAACCGGTTGGCGCGCAGCGCACCAACGGCAACGCGCCACGCCTCGGCGAGTCTCATTCGAGCCGCCCGTCGCGCACGTGGATGGTGCGCCGCGCGCGGGCGGCGATCTCCTGGTCGTGGGTGACGACGACGACTGCGACGCCGCGTTCCGCGTTGAGGCGATCCAGGAGCGCGAGCACGTCGGCGCCCGTCGCGGTGTCGAGGTTGCCGGTCGGCTCGTCGGCGAGGATGACCCGCGGGTCGCCGACGAGCGCCCGCGCGATGGCGACGCGCTGCTGCTCGCCACCGGAGAGCTGCGAGGGCCGGTGGCCCGTGCGGTGCGCCATCCCGACGGAGGCAAGTGCCAGTTCGGCGCGGCGGCGGCGGTCCCGGCCGGGGACGCCGCGGTAGACGAGCGGCATCGCCACGTTGCCGAGCGCGGTCGTCCTCGGCAGGAGCTGGAACGCCTGGAAGACGAAGCCGATCGTCTCGTTGCGGACCTTCGCCATCGCGTCGCCGGACAGCGTCGTCACGTCGTGGCCGCCCAGCCGGACCGTGCCGGACGTCGGGTGGTCGAGCCCGCCGAGCAGGTGCATCAGGGTCGACTTGCCCGACCCGGACGGGCCCATGATGGCGACGTAGCCGCCCTCCTCGACGGCGAGCGAGACACCGCGCAACGCGTCGACCGAGACACCGTCGAGGTCGTACCGCTTGACCACGTCGACGGCTTCGAGGACCGCGGTCACGGGACCTTGTCGCCCTCGTCCACGACGTCCGCGCCGCGAGTGACGATGCGGTCGCCGAGGCGGACGCCGTCGAGCACGACGACGTTGTCGTCGCCCTGCGCGCCGAGGCGGACGACCCGCGCGCGCGCACGTCCGTCGACGACGAGCCATACCGCGTCGCGGCTGCCCTGCCGGATCACCGCGGCGGCGGGTACGGCGACCGCGTCCTTCGCCGACCGGACCTTGAGGTCGACGACCGCGCTCATGCCGGGTCGCGGTCGCGGCGCGGTGCCGCCCTCGACCAGCGTGCCCGGACCGAGCGACAGCCGTACCCGGTAGGTCACGCCGCCGCGGCTCGACTCGGTCGGCGACAGGTCGACGGCGACGACGGTCGCGGTGTACCGCGCGTCCGGTACGGCGTCGAGCTCGACGTCGGCCGTGACGCCCTTGCGGACCAGGAAGATGTCGGTCTCGTCGACCGCGCCGACCAGTTCGAGCGCGGACAGGTCGAACACCGTCGCGACCGCTGTCCCCGTCGCGACCGGGGCGCCGACCGCGACGCTCGCCGACGAGGCGACGGACGTGCCCGACGAACCGAGCGCGGACGCGGCCGGCCCCTGGATCGACGCGGGGAGCTGGCCGAGCAACGAGTCGAGACCGCCGGTCGACGCGGACGCTGCCGACGTCCCGCCGAGCTGGACGGTGCCGGCGATCGGTGCGCGCACGGTCAGCGCGTCGACCGTCGACTGGGCGACGGACACCGCGGCCTGGGTCTGTACGCGTTGCGCGCGGGCGAGCGCACCGACGGCCGCGGAGAGGCCGCCGATGCCGCGCTCCAGGCTCTGCAGCGCGGCCAGCGACTGGACCCGCGCGGTGGCGTACTGCGCCTCGGCGGTCGCGACCTGGGCGAGGGCTTGGGCGCGTTGCGGCTCGGGCACGGCGGCCGCTGCTTGGCGAGCCGCCGCGAACGCCGCGATCGCCGTCGAGTCGACCTGCGCCTGGAGTCCGGAGAGCTCCGGCGTCGAGAGCGACGGGACCGCCGCCGCGGCCTGCGCGTCCGCTGCCTGCGCCTGGCTCAGACGTTCCTCTGCCGACTTCGACGCGATGCGCAGCAACGGCTGCCCGGCTTTGACCCGGTCGCCGTCGGCGACGAACACCTCCGCGTACGTCCCGTCGGCCGGTGCCGACACGGTTGCCTGCGCACGGGGAGCGACGGTGGCGGGAGCGTTGACGATCTCGACGACGTCGGCGCGACCGACCGTCCCGACGACCACGTCACGACCGCCCCCACCGGTGCACGCGCCGAGCAGGACCACGCCGACGGCGCAGCCGACCGACACGCGCCAGCGGCTCACACTGCCGAGTCTACGAACGCGTAGCCAGACCTACTTGAGCGGGAGCCCTCCGGCCTTCGCCGCCTTCTTGACGAGCGCCTGCCACTCGGGGTGGTGCAGCTGCTTCGCGGCGGTCAGCAGCGCCGCGACGCCGTCGCCGAACCCGGCCTGCGGCGTCAGCAGCTCGTGTGACGTGAGGACCAGGCGCAGCACGTTGGCCGTGCGTTGTGTCGGGGACTTGCCGAGCTTCGCGCGCAGCCGCCACAGCATCGCCGACCACATCTCGCCGTCGGCGTGCACTTCCTTCTTGATGTCGTCGGGGTACTGCTTCTTGCTGTCCATCCGGCGCAGGCACGGCGGTCTGGCCATCGAGTACGACGTCGCGTCCCAATCCGCGACACAGAGATCACCGAAGCCGTGGCTCGTCCTGGCGTAGTACGACGCGGCGAGGAAGTCGCCCCAGCCTTCGCCCATCGCGCCGCCCTCGCCGGTGGCCCCCCAGCCGGGGACCTGCGCGTCCTGGATGGCGTGGCCGTACTCGTGGACGATGACCTCCGCGTCCTCCGCGTCGTCGACGCCGCCGGCGCCGTACACGATGACGTCGTTACCCGGCTGGTAGAACGAGTTGTCGTACACCTCGACGTGCATCGTGACGACCTTCTGCGGCTCGGCGTTGACGCCCTGCTCCGCGGACGGCTTGAAGCCGAGCGACTGGATGTAGCGCTGCAGCCGGTCGACGTGCGCGTACGCCATCGTCGACTCGAACTGCGGCATCCCGCGGGTGAATGCGAACTTCCCGTCGTTGCTCGGCAGCGACGGACCGATCACGCTGACCCACGGCCCGGTGAGCTTGCCCGCGCTGAGATCCGTCGGGTCGAGGTCCCTGAGCCGCACCGTCTTGAGTTGCGCCGTGAGCTCGGCGCTGTCCAGGTCGGTGTCGACGCCCATGACGTCGACGCCGGGCTCGCGCAGCGTGGTGTTGCGCGCGGTGACGACCGGGTTCGGGTCGAAGACGGTCGCGGAGCCGTCGACGAACTTCCGGTCGTCGCGGACGGCGCGGACGCGGCCCGTCGCGGCGGCGATGTCGTACGTCCGCGCGACCGCGGGCGCGACGGAGAGGACGTCGACCCGCCAGGTGTCGGCGAGCACGCCGTCCGCCGGGACGAGGAGACGGTGCGCGACGCTCGGGGCGAGCGGGGTCGTGACGCGCGCGGCGCGCAACGCGCTCGCGACAGCGGTCACCGCCGTGACCGGCGTGGCGACGGGGCCGCCGGTGACGACGCCCACGCCGTACGCGGCGACCTCGACGACTCGGCCGCCGGCGATCGTGACGAGCGCGGCAGTGCCCTCGATCGGGACGCCGCCGCGGACCTCGGCGCCGCGCACGTGGATCCCCGTGAGGGACTGCCGGACCGTGTCGAAGCGGAATGCTGCCGCGTCGACGCCGAGGCGGGCGGCGTACGTCCGCAGCGCCGCGGCCGCGACGGCACGCGGGGTGCCGCGAGCATCGGCGAGGTCGCCGTAGAGCACGTGCCGGGATGCGATGTCGATCCGCGCGGGGCGCGGCTGCGCCACAGCGGGCAACCCGAGAGCGAAGAGGGCAGCGGCAACGAGGCCGGCCGGGGCGCGAGTCACTGGAATCTGTTCGCGCCGGGCCGCCCCTACTCCTTCACGCCTCCGGCTCGGGTCGCTGGAACATCGCGATCAGCAAGGCCAGTGAAGGCCCGACTATCGCGGCGGCAACCACCATCACGACGACGAGCGGCCGCAACGCGGCGTTGCTCGCCGCGGCCTCGTCGACCGAGAACGACGGCTCCAGCAGGTAGGGGTACTGCCCGACGCCCCAGCCCCACAGCACCGCGCCGACGGCGAGAGCCGACGTGACACGGGCGACGCTGTACCGGCGGCGGAACAGCAGCAATAACGAGACAAGCCCGGCGAACGCGGACAGCAGCATGAGCGAGAGCGCGCGGTGCGTGAGGCCGTGGAACAGCCGCGGCGCGTCGGCCCGCAGCACCGCGATGCCCGCGAGCGCGATGACACCGACGGCGACGGCGGTCACGATCGCGCGCGACCGGAACTGCTCCGCGAGGTCGTCGTCGCCGGTCCGGCGCGCGTCGGCGCAGAGGTAGACGGCGGCGAGGTACGCGCACGCGCCGACGGCGAGCGTGCCACCGAGGACCGACGTCGGGTTGAGCCACGACGTCAGTGCGTCGCCGCGCGCGTTGCCCGGCGGCACCCGGCCCGACGCGACCGCGCCCGCGACCGTCCCGAGGAAGAACGGCGTCAGCACCGACGACAGCGCGAACGTCGCGCCGAACATCCGCTTGAGCGACACCTCCGGCACCGACTTGCGGAACACGAACGCCGACCCGCGCAGGATCACGCCGAACGCCGCGAGCGTCAGCGGGACGTACAGCGTCGACATCACGGCCGCGAACGCCATCGGGAACCCGGTCCACAACGTGACGAGCACGAAGATGAGCCAGACGTGGTTGGCCTCCCAGACCGGGCCGATCGAGTGCTCGATGAGCGCGCGCTGCGCGGCGCCGCGGCGCGCGTCGCCGGCGAGCAGGTCCCACCAGCCGCCGCCGAAGTCCGCGCCACCGAGCAGCGCGTACGCCGTCAACCCCACCCACATGACGACGAGCACGACGTCGGCGAGGCTCACGGCTCGCGGGCCAGCCGGCGCAGGACGTAGACGGTGGCGTACGTCAGCGCCGCGTAGACGACGATGAGGGCGTAGTAGCCGTAGCGGATGCCGGAGCGCTGGGTCACCGCGTCGGCGGTGCGCACGATGTTGTAGACGATCCACGGCTGGCGGCCGACCTCGGTGACGACCCAACCCGATTCGAGGGCGAGGACCGCGGCGGGTCCCGCGAGGAAAGCCGCGCGCAGGAACCACCGCGACCTCGGGATGTCGCGTCGCCGCCACCAGGCAAAGGCGTACCAACCGGCGAGAACGACGAGGCCCGTGCCGACCGCGACCATGACCTGGAACGCCACGCGCACCGGCACCGTCGGCGGCCGGTCCTCGGGCGGCACGCTGTCGAGGCCGATCACCTCGGCGTTGGGATCGTGCTTGGCGAGCAGCGACAGTCCCTTCGGGATCTCGACTACGCCCCCGATGTGCAGGGGCGCACCGCGTTGGGTGCGTTCGAGACCTTCGAGCGCGGCGAGCTTCACCGGCTGCTTCTCGGCGAGGAACCGCGCGGCCCAGTCGCCGACGACGACTTGCGGCAGCGCGAACACCGCAGCGAAGGTGAACGGCACGAGGAACCCGAGCCGGGTGTAGCGGTCGCGCCGCCCGCGCAGCCAGGCGAAGGCGTAGACGCTCGCGACGCCGAACCCCGCGACGAGGTACGCGGCGAGGATCATGTGCGTCGTCTCGACCGGCGTCGCGGGGTTGAACATCGCCTTGACCGGGTCGGGGTCGTACACCTGACCGCCGGCGAGCCGGAAACCACGCGGCTGGTTCATCCACGCGTTCGCGGTGACGACGAACCACGCGCTCGCGACGCCGGACACCGCGATCGGGATGCCCGCGAGCAGGTGCCGCTTCGGGGAGAGGCGGTCCCAGCCGTAGAGATAGATGCCGAGGAAGATCGCCTCGACGAAGAACGCGATGCCCTCGATGGCGAACGGCAGCCCGATGACCTCGCCGAAGCGGCCCATCAGCCCCGGCCAGAGGATGCCGAGCTCGAACGACAGGATCGTCCCGCTCACCGCGCCGACCGCGAACAGCACCGCGAGCGCTTTCGCCCAGCGGCGCGCGAGCGTGTCGTAGACGGCGTCGCCGGTGCGATAGCCGCGCCACTCGGCGATGAGGACGAGGACGGGAAACCCGACACCGAAGCAGGCGATGACGATGTGCCAGCCGAGCGAGAGTGCCATCTGCATCCGCGCGCTGGCGAGGTCGGG